>CAZHNG010000184.1:0-13510 GCA_964533785.1 uncultured Saprospiraceae bacterium
ATGAGCAATGGTGCAATGAGCAATGAGGCGGTGTGGAATTAACGGGCTTAGTTTTTCTTAGCTTTTGCGGCATAAATATGATCATAGCCATAGCTGGAAGGAATCCGGCCGATTTCCGATGGTTTGGAAAGGTTTACTTTCTTAGCTATTTCGACAAATTTATGGAATGGAATAGGGTAAGGTACCCAGGGTGAAATAGCCCTTTGTGTTTCATATTCTATCAATATAAAGGTACCTTGAGGCTTTAAGTGCTGTAAAACGTTTTGTAATACCGCAACGGGATCTTTTGCATAGTGCAGTGCGTTAGCCATCAGAATACCATCAAAAACCGGGAGATCCATTTTTCTGGTAAAATCTGCTTCTTCTACCCTGATCTTGACACTTTCACTACCCGGCAAAGACCATAAAACGTGAGGATTTTTGTCTACGGCATAGATGGTGCCCGATTCGAGTAATTCGCTTAAGGCCAGGGTAAAAACTCCGGTTCCGGCCCCCAGGTCCGCCCAGGAACCGCCTTTGTCAGTCCACCCTTCCCTTATTAAGTCAATTGCTTCTTGTTTTGTCATTCCTCCTTTGCGATGATTTCAAAAACTTGTTCCAAACGATTGCCGGCTTCATCAACAAGGGTTAACCGATGATGCCCGGTAGTTGGTTTTAATTCTACCGTATGAAAAGTTTTTGTAGTGGTTAAAAATTCATTGTCCAGATGCCAGAAGATACTGGTATTCGGATTGCGGTGTGCCACGGAAAATACGGTTCTCGAAAACTGCCCGTCTATATCAACGGGTATGTAAATCTGAGTGGGATATTTAGGATAGATCAATTGCATAGCCTGTTGCCCATCCGAATGGTCAGCCTCACAATCAGGACGAAATGGCGGGGGTTGTTCGTAATTGGGATGATTCACTTGATAGTAGAATGATTCCAGTGGAGGAAGAACAAACCAGGGTTGGTGAACAATAGCCTCCATTTTTTCACAATCTGCATTTACCTGCCAGTTCCCGGTGGTATCGAGATGAAGTACTTTGTGGTATGGACACACCGGAGCATTTAATCCCTGCCGAGGCACCCAGGTTGTATCTACCGGGCAAATATTTAATGCCCGGTATCCACTGTTCTTACATACTGGAAGGTTCACCATTTCATCAAAAGGAGGATCAAACCAATCACTTGCCGGTAATAGATCGAACAAATCAAATAATACCGGAGCTGCTGCTTTCACCCCAATTAGACCGGGCCGTCCTTCTCCATCTGCATTTCCCGCCCATACGCCAACTGCGTAATCTTTAGTCAGGCCTATCGCCCAGGCATCACGGAATCCAAAGCTCGTCCCTGTCTTCCAGGCGATGTTCTGGCTTGATGAAAAACGCTCCCAGTTTCCTTGCTCATTCGGTCTTTCCACCCTTTTCATAGCTTCAAAGGTGTGCCAAATAGCACTTGCACTAATCAAAGGAGCTTCTTTTACCAACACGGCTTCTTCATTCAGATCTCGGCTTTCGATCGTAATAGTTTTCTGGTCGGCCAGGTTATATTCTCCGCTTTGTGGATAAAAATTACGTAAAGTACGGGCAAGAAAGGTATAAGCGTTCGTAATTTCCCAAAGAGAACACTCCGCCCCACCCAAAACCAAAGGTAATCCGTAGTATTCTGCAGGTTTAGCAATGCTTTTCAATCCTAATTGCTGCAAATAAAAATGGAACTTCTCCAACCCATGATTTTGCAACATCCTGACGAATGGTACATTTAAAGACCTGACCAATGCCTTTTGAGCCGATACCACACCATCGTACTTTTCATGGTAATTTTCAGGGCGATAGCCACCCATATTTGAAGGTATATCCGGCACAAGGCTATTGGGTAGCATTTCACCCTCATCTAGCATGCCGGCATATAGTAAAGGTTTCAGAATACTGCCCGTACTTCTGACCGACTTAACAATATCCACTTGTTCACCGTTGCCTTTTCCGTCGCTAATAACGTTACCCAAATAAGCCAGCACATGTCCCGTTTCCACTTCTACGATAATGGCCGCCAGGTTATATATTTCATTGTATTTTAAGATTTCGTGGTGGCGTTTGAGGATCTGATTTGCCCGGAGCTGCAGAGAAAGGTCCAAGGTGCTTTTTACGCTGTTTTTACCCAAATCATTCCTCGCCAAATAGATTTGATCCAATAAATGAGGGGCATGCCGTGGCAAGGCATAGACCTCGTTCGGCAGAGGTTCTGCTTTCGAAAGTTCCCAGGTTAAACTGTCCAGCAATTCATTATCCAGTAATTTATCCAGCAAGCGATTGCGCTTAGCCATTAAGGCAGACCGGTTGCGCCCCGGATGAATGAGACCGGGGCTATTGGGTAATACGGCTAAGGTTGCTGCTTCCGCCCATGATAATTGCCCGGGTTGTTTGGCAAAATACCGCCAACAGGCAGCTTCCAGACCAACTACGTTACCACCAAAAGGAGCGTGTGCCGCATAAAGCGCTAATATTTCCTGTTTGTCATATTTGAGTTCCAGCCTGGTCGCCAGTATGATCTCGATCATTTTTTGCCACAAAGTTCTTCTCCGGTCTCTTGCCATCCGGATAATCTGCATGCTCAAAGTGCTGCCTCCGCTTACTATTTTACCATTGCGAATATTTTGCAGCAGCGCTCTTCCCAAACTAATGATATCCACTCCGGGGTGGTAGTAAAAGCGTTTGTCTTCAAAGGTCAATAAAGCAGTGACATATTTAGCAGGAATACTATCCTTTGGAGGGAATCGCCATTGACCATCATCCGCAATCCGGGCACCGAGTAGCTCTCCATTGCGGTCTGCCAGTACCGTAGAATAGGAAGTGTCAAAAAGCGGATTAGGCAAACAAAACCAGTACGCCACTAATAGTAGGACGACTATGAAGAGACTAAGTTTACGGTTTTGTTTGAGTATTTTGACCATTTTTGCCGGATTTGGTGCTTTTAGCTGCCGGATGAGCCTGCTGGTACACCTGTTTTAATCGTTCTATGGAATTGTGTGTGTATATTTGCGTGGCAGCCAGACTAGCATGACCCAGCAGGTCTTTCGTGGCATTTAGGTCCGCACCGTTTTCCAGTAGATGAGTAGCAAAAGAGTGGCGTAGTACGTGAGGGCTGCGTTGCTCCAGCGTTGTTATTTGCGACAAGTAACGTTTAACGACATTGTATACCAATTTAGGATAGAGCTTTTTCCCTTTTTCCGTTAAGAAAAGATAAGTTAAGGTAATTTCAGGAAATATCTCTTTTCTAATTTCCAGATAATCCTTAATTTCTGCTTTCAACAAACGACCAAATGGAATGACTCTTTCTTTATTTCCCTTTCCGATAACTTTAAACTGTTGTAAATCAAAATCTATAGCGGCTAATTGGAGATTGATCAATTCACTTCGGCGCATCCCCGTCTGATAAAGCATGGAAATCATTAATTGGTCACGCTTCCCGCAGTAGTCATTCCCAAAATTCATACCGAAAAAAAGGCTTTCCATTTGTTCGTGTGGTACATAAGCGGGCAATCTTTTATGGGTTTTGGGGGAGACCACCTTTAGCATGGGATTTTTTTCAACCTTTTTCCGTTGTTGCAAAAATCTAAAATAAGTATTGAGGGTGGATAGTTTGCGGTTGATACTTCGATTAACAATATCTTTTCCTAGTAAATCAACTACCCAGGCACGGATGTGGTAGTGGGTGATCTCATTTTCTCCCGTCTCTTCATAGGTCGTTTCAACAAATTGAAAGAACTGTTGAATATCCTTTGAATAAGCAAGGATGGTATTGGGAGAATAGCGTTTTTCGTATTCCAGGAATTTTACAAAAGATTGGATAGAAGCTTGTATCATGATTTCTGCGGTAACCTTTTCATTCTTTTGCTTCTATTTGGAGAGCATTTAGTACTTCCTTAACCTTTTCAATAGTAATACCCAAAAAAGCTGCAATATCTTCTTGTTCAACATTACGGTTTTTCATGTTGCGGATAGCAATTCGTATACGCTCCTCATCACCTTCCGCCTTTCCTTCTGCTTTTCCTTCTGCTTTTCCTTGTTCCTTAAAATAATAAATAATTGATTCCTTGACACCCATAGACTTTCTATTTTCTTTTCTAATTGCTTGTTCAAATTTATTGAAATATTCCTTTTGTTCAAACCCCACGTAAAACTTGATAAAGTTCAAAATACCCTCGATCTTTTGGCGATTGTATTTTTTGCGAAACATTTTTTGAACGATTTCCCTTTTTATCTTAAAAAGCTCCAGGTCACCTGGCTTCTTATTTAACAATCCCACCCATACTGCTTCAAGTACTATCGCAAACGGATTATTAATTTCCGCCAATTCTGAAGGAGAGTGGTTTTTTAAAACAAACGTTTTGAATCGATATTTAAGTTCCAATGCGCTATTATTATATTGATAGCTATCTTTTTGAAATTTAGAATTTGTATTCGTATAAATAACCAAAGGGTATGGCATTATACCATACTTATCGTATATCCTAAAACACATCTGGAACATCCGTTTGGGAAAACTATGATCATCATAACCTTGTACTTCAACGTGAATTAACAACCAATTCACCTCACCATCTTTTAAATGGACTTGTATCAATTTATCTGCTCGTCGATCGTGGTTGTTTCCATCAGGATACAAAGCATCCAATTCCTTATCCAAGAATTGAAATCCCTTGGAATAATCGATCAGCTCTACCAACTCTGGAAAGAAGAAAGCTATAAAATCTTCAGGCAAATCCTCGATGATCCCTTTCCACAAGAAATCTTTCAAGTTGTTTTTCATGAGCTAAAAGTATGAAAAACAAAAATTAAAAACAAATAATTTATTTTTAATTTTAAAAAAAAGAAATGTTACCTTTGCGTTATGCAGAAAGCGAAAAAGGAAAAACACTTCATCAAAAAACCTGTCTTTCCTGGTGGCCGTAAAGCTATGCTTGTTTTCATAAAGGAGCAGCTGCAATACCCGGCGCAAGCACTGGAAAACCAAATAGAAGGGACTGTCCACCTGCGTTTTGAAATCAATCAGTCAGGGGTAGTGCCTCATGCCAAAATCATTTCCGGAATCGGCTTTGGCTGTGATGAAGAAGCTTTAAGAGTGGTGAAATCTTTGAAATTTGACGTGCCGAAAAACCGCCGAAAAAACCTCACCTTTCACAAAACCATACAGATACATTTCCGGCTACCCCCAAAAGCAGAAAAGGAAACTGCCACACCCTCCATTCAATACGCTTACGCCCCCAAAAAGAACAACAGTACTGAAGAAAACGATCAAGAAGGAAACAGTTTCTCCTATACCATTAATTGGTCAAATTAAAGGCATTAGTGCTTCCCGCCAGAAGTTAATGCCATTTTTGGGTCGGGTATTTTTTCGAAAGGCAACGAGGAAGTGGGATAAAGGGACCCACATCCGAGTTTGAAAAACCGCGCATAGCCCCGCTACGTAAGGCTTTTGAGAACACAGCATTTCGGAAAAAGGCCCAGCCAAAAAGGGTAGAAATTTCTGGCGGGAACCACTAGATCTTTTTAGAAGCAGGGATTGATGCCAGATTTCTAATTTTTGCCCCATATTTGCGGATCAATATTATTTGACTGTTACAATCTTGTTCATATGCATATCAAATTGAAACCGGCATTTTACCTGCTTATTCTATGTTGTATACTTGCAAGTTGCACTAACCAGGGACCTTTTCCTCTCGAAGATATTTTGCGTGGAACCATCACTACCACCGTAAATCCTCATGGAAAAGTACCATTAGGCGCTCAATTAAGGTTCACCACTCAGGAAGATTGTTCGGTAGAGATAGAAATTGAAGGGAACATCCCTTTAAAACGAAAGTTTTCCACACTGAGCAAATTTCATGAAATTCCCGTCATTGGTTTATACCCCAATCAAACCAACCAGGTCAATATCAAGCTCCTTACGGCAGATCAAGTAGAATACACAGGCTCCGTATCCATTCAAACCGAAGCAATTCCCGAATTTCTCCCGACTATCGAAATCGTCAAAAAAGATACCAACAGAATGGAGCCCGGCTTTCATCTGATCGATATGCTGATCGCCAACAATGGAAAATTCTTAACCTACACTATTTTTTTTGATAATGACGGTGTCATTCGCTGGTTCATGGATATGAGTAGTACCGGGCAAATTACCTACACCAGCCACCGGCTCAAAAACGGCAATTGGCTTTACCTCAACTGGATCGACCTAATTGAAGTGGATGACCTGGGCCAAATCGTAAAGGCCGAAAAAATGTGGGGACACGCAGGAAACCACGAAGTAATCGAGCTTCCCGACGGCAGGCTGCTCATGGGAGGTTCGAAAAAAGATGCTTTCGTTATCAACCGGGGTAAAGCAGTAGCATCCCGCTATGATTTTGTTATTATCTGGGATCGCAAACAAAACCGAACAGTGAAGGAATGGGATTTACGCCAGGTTTTGGACGTGGACCGTTCGGTATTCATCGCTGATTATGCTATTGATCAGTCGGCTGACTGGTTCCACCTTAATTCCATTGCCTTAAATCCCAATGATAATTCCCTCCTTGTCTCAGGCAGGCATCAAGGTGTATTGAAAGTCGACCAAAATAATCAATTGAAGTGGATTTTAGCTCCCCACAAAGCCTAGGGAAAGGCTGGATACGACGGGAAAGGGCTTGAAACTTCCGACTATTTGCTGACCGCACTGGACAAAAATGGCAACCCGCTTCCTCAAGCCCTCCAATCAGGTAGTCAAGCGGGTCAGGACTTTGAATGGAGCACCGGACAACATGCCGTCAACATTCTTGATAACGGTAATATTTTATTGTTCGACAATGGGCTGATGCGCAACTTTCAGTCCGAACCAAGCTATTCACGAGCCGTTGAATACAAAATTGACGAAGAAAAAATGACGATCCAGCAAGTTTGGCAATATGGCAAAGAAAGGGGGTTAGAAATGTACTCCCCTATTACGAGTGATGTCGATGTTCTTCCTGATACTGGAAACCGACTTATAACAGTTGGTAACATCCGCGGCGGAAGCGATTCTCCCCACGCTAAACTCATTGAAATCACCTACCCCAACAATGAAGAAGTCTTCGAAGCTAAAATTTTCTTCAAAGATGCAATGGGCTCCGGTGAAAAAACCTGGGCGCAGTTTGACCTTCTTTTCAGAGGAGAAAGATATCCTTTTTTTGATGTTCCCAATGATTAAACTTATTGTCCATTGAATTAAAAAGAGTAGGGAAGACAAGGCTATCACCTAAAAATCGGCGGATATAAAATGCAGATTGATATACCTCCCTTTTGTTTTCTTTTAGTCCTTTTCTGATTTTAGCAGCAGCAACATGCTGAAAAAATATAACTTGTGGTTGAATTAAGGTCATCGCTAACTCACTAATATGAAATTTTTAAGCCAGAACAAAATTGTTTTTTCTGCCTGGATTTTATCTTTTTTAATTTCAGGACCACTCATTGCTCAGAACCAAGCCTATCCGAATATAACGGTAACCTTCAACGATCTTTCGCTAAAGGAGATCCTCAACCGGTTGGAAGCCAATACTGCTTATGATTTTTTCTATAAAGAGGCAGATCTACCCAGCCAAAAGTTAACCTTCTCTTTCGAAGAAGAACCGCTCGACGAATTATTAGAAGCAGTGCTTACCCCTACTACTTTAAACTTTATCGCCTACAAAGATTATGCTATTGTTTTAGTACCCAAGCAATTGGCGGCTGAAAACTTTACGGTAGACTACTATAAAGCCAGGGAAGAAGCAACCAAAGTAACGGAGGAAGAACAGGGCCTAACAATAGGAAACATCAACGAACTTGCTACTTCGGGAAATGCCGTTATTAAGGGAGAAGTCACCGATGCCCAGACCAATGAGCCCATTATTGGCGCTTCAGTGCTTATCAGAAACCTGGAACTTGGAACAACCACAGACATTGACGGCTCCTTTGAACTTGAAGTACCCGCCGGTATCCATTACATCATCGTAACCTACGTAGGGTACGAAAACCTTAACCAATCCCTACGAGTGTTGAGTGATGGTGAAATCAACCTACAACTGGATAAAGGAGCGATCAACCTGGAAGAAGTAACGGTTAGCGCCAAAGCAGCAGACGCAGGTATCAACGATGCCCAGATCAGCGTCACTAAACTAGATGCTCAATCGATTAAGGAAACCCCCACCTTTTTGGGAGAGGCTGATGTGGTGAAGACCCTTTTGCTCAATACCGGCGTCAGTTCAGTTGGCGAAGGAGCGACCGGCTTTAATGTAAGGGGGGGTGATGTAGACCAAAACCTTATTTTACAAGACAACGGATTATTACTTAATGCCTCTCATGCCCTCGGGTTTTTCAGTTATTTCAACACCGACCTCATTGAGGATGTTGCTTTATATAAAGCCATTATGCCTGCCCAGTACGGTGGTAGGTTGTCCTCCGTTTTGGACGTAAAGCTGCGAGAAGGGGATTATAATAATTATAAGATCCAAGGAGGAGTGGGTCCGGTGACCAGCCGGTTGAGTTTTGAGGGACCGATCGTTAAGGATAAAATCTCTGTCATCGTTGGCGGCCGTGCCTCCTATGCTGATTGGGTTCTTCGCTTAGTGGATAATGTAGAAGTAAAAAATAGTTCCGCTTTTTTCTACGATACCAATTTAAAGCTATCCGCAAAACTTGGCGATCGCAATACGCTGATCTTGGGGGGATACGCCGCACAGGATGAATTCACTTACAACGATGAGTTTGGGTTCGATTATACGAGTTACCTCGGGCAATTGATCCTGAAAACCATCTTTTCGGAGCAGCTATACTCCAATCTCACTATTGCGTACAACAAATACGAAAGTACCCGATTTGACTTTGCCGAAGTAGATGGCTCGCAACTCGAAAATAATATTGATTATATCAAATTCAAAGAACAGATCACTTTCTCCCCAACAACCCTAATGAAACTAGATGCCGGTATTTCTTCCATTCTGTACCAGGTGGAACCCGGTAATATTGTCCCATTGGAAAACTCTACTTTTATCGGCCGGTCCGTTCCCACGGAGAAAGGGTTAGAATCGGCTGCTTTTGCCAATTTAGAATATGAACTTTCCGAAGCGATATTACTTTCCGGAGGATTGAGACTTAGTGCCTTTCAATTCCTTGGGCCAAGTACCGTTCGTGAATACGCGGATAATGAAAACCCAGCCACCAATGAAGTGATCGGAGAAACCAATTATGGAGGAGGAGATATCATCGAGTCTTACTTAAACCTGGAACCCAGATTTTCAGTACGTTACCGCCTCAATGGTCAATCATCTTTAAAAACCGGCTACAGCCGTACCGTACAATACATCAATCAAATTTTCAACTCAGATTCTCCAACACCGGTTAGTCAATGGCAATTAAGCAACAATTTTTTATTGCCTAATACTTCTCATAACTTTTCCCTTGGCTATTTCCGCAACTTTAAAGAAAATACCTGGGAAACCAATGCTGAAGTTTATTACCGCTCTATTGATCAGCTCTTTGATTTTAAAGATTTTGCTGAATTGACGGCCAACCCAAATTTGGAAACTGAAATTCTGGAGGGTACTGGCCGCACCTATGGTTTTGAGTTCTCTCTAAAGAAAAAAGAAGGTAAAGTCAACGGATCCGTAAATTATACCTATTCCCGCTCTGAAAGACAGATCGAAGGCATCAATGACGGCGACTGGTACTTCAGTAACTTTGACAAACCGCACGACCTGGCTTTCGTTTTTAACTTTCAACCTAACCGCCGCAATACCGTTACCCTAAACTTCATTTACGCTAGTGGCCGCCCCACAACTCCGCCAGTCGGCAATTTTTCAACGTCATCCGGTCTTGTCATCCCTGTCTATGCCAACCGGAATGCCGGTCGTATTCCGGATTATCACCGGTTGGATCTTGCTTATACCGTCGGACAAGGATATAAAAGAGACCGTAAATTCAGGACCAGTTGGACCATATCACTCTATAACGTATACGGCAGAAGGAATGCATTTTCGGTCTATTTTACCCAGGCAGCATTTGAACGAGCCCAGGCTAATAAATTAACTATTTTGGGAAGCATTTTTCCTTCTCTTACTTTTAATTTTGAAGCATTGTAGAATATTAGATATCAGACGCTAGGCACTAGAGGTAATGTCCCTTAAACTTTAGGGGCACCGCCTGGAAAAACCTCCGAAGTTTCAAAATCCTCGGAGGTTTGGATCTCAATCATCACTATAAATGCAAAGTTCTTTTTTCTTAGCGTTTCTTTGTGGCCTTTGCGGTGAGTAAAAAACTTTCACCCAAGTTTACACAGCGATACAGATAGACGCCAAAAAGATATGAGCGCCTTTAAGTAGGGCAGAGTCCATCATTTATAACTAGAAAAAGATGAAAAATAAATATTTAGGTTATTTCTTTTCTTTGATACTCATTGTATTTTCCGGTTGCCTTGAGCCTATTGAGCTGGATATTCCCAAAGGTTTCCAAGAATCATTGATAATAGAAGGAAAAATCGTTAAAGGAGAACCTTCGACCTTTGAACTCTATGTGAGTCAGCTATTCAATTTTACACCGGAGAGTGGAGGAAGGATCAATGCCCGGGACGCCATAATCATGGACGAAGATGGTAACGAAATGGAAATTGACCCTGTCGGTCAGGGGGTATATTTTTATGAGTTCACAGAAGAGGACCCGATTAAAATTGAATTTGGACAGTCTTACAAGGTGCAGATCGGCACTTTTGACGGGCGAGTTTTTGAATCCACTTTCGAACCTTTGCTTCCCGGGCCTGAAATTGCAAACCTTCGCTTTGAAAAAATAGAAAAAGAATCATTACTCCCTGACCAAAGCATAAGAATAGACAGTTTTATTCAATTTAGGATCGATACGGACCTAAGTGCACCCGGAATGACCGAAAAAAGTTATCTGAAATGGGATCTACAAAGAGTTTATCAAGTAACCGATTTTCCCATACCGGCAGACCGTGACCGTAGGGTTTGTTACATCTCCGAAAATGTCGATGTTACCAACATCAGAATATTTAATGGCCCTGGCCAGGCAGGAGATCGCCTGAATAATTTCGAACTGGTAGATGAACGCCTTAGCCGAAAATTCGGAGAAGGATATTACTTCATCGTTGTTCAGGAATCACTCAGTGAAGCGGCCTACAACTATTGGGACAACAACAAAAAAGTGGTCGAGAGAGAAGGTGACATTTTTGCCGACCCCGCCGGTAAGGTGAAAAGTAATTTTGTAAACCTTACAGACCCTAACGAAGAGGCATTCGGCTATTTTTATGCTACTTTTCAGGATACCGTACGAGCTTACATCAGTCCTGAATTTGCGGGTAATCAGCCTAGTCCCTGTCCTTCTCCCGGGCAAGTGAACGAAGTGGGAATGTGTATTGACAACCTGTGCTGTAATTGCGCCAGCCTGCCGAATAGTGTAACTGTAAAGCCTTACTTTTGGATAGATTGACCATATTCCAGGTAAGTAAGGACGTTACTTCGAAGTAACGTCCTTACTTACCTGCTTTAAAAAGCATTCAAAATGAAAAATCTATTTGTATTATTCCTTCTTTTCACCAATAGCATTCTGGCTAATACAACTGTGAATGACAATCGTTTTCTCATCCACACGGACAAGCCTTTCTACACAACCGGTGAAGTTATTTGGTACAAACTCTATATGCCTCCGGCATTTAAAAATAAAACACTAGCGGTAAAAGGTTTGCTGGTAGGACCAAATGGTGAAGTAACGGAGCGTTTTTTCCATAAAGCTGTTGAACGATCGTATATCGACGGTCACCTCAAGATTCCTTACAATTATTCGAGTGGGGTTTACCAATTGGTCTTCAAATCAAATATTGCCAGTACCGATCAGGAAATTATTTTAACGCAGATTGCGGTGCCCATTTACAATGACCTGGAACCTGATCTGTCAGCAAAAACTACTGCCTCTCCTACATCCACCACAAACGCTTCTAACCCAGAAGATGCGCTAAAAGACCTAAAAATCGAAATTAACCTGGCCAAAAACGTCTATAGTGTTCGGGAAGCGATTGAAGGCGATATTCAAATTACGGATGCAAACAGAGATCCCGTAACTGCTCAATTATCTATTTCGGTGATCGACCAACAACTCATGGATGCCGGGGGGAGTTACTATTCATTCGCAGAACAAGGAGCGGCTTTAACGGCTGATCAACTCAACAATCTATCCAACAGCGTTTATTTGAAGGGCAGAGTTTTCGATAATAGTGGCACCCCGATCAAAGTTAATGTTTTCGGAGCCTACGCCAGTAAACTCAACAAAATCCAATATGGCAAATCCAATGACGATGGTTTTTTCACTTTGGAATTACCCGACTTTTACCAAAAACAAACCATTCAATTTCTACCCTTTGAAAAAGAGCAAACCGATATTGCTATCAAAATTTTGCCCGATGCTGAAAATTTAAGCACCGGCCAGCAACTTATTTTAAATCCCATCCTCACCGACTATCTGGAGTCCAGCCAACTGCGAAAAAAAATGTCCCCGTATTTCGATAACCTCGACCCCAAAGCCGACCTCCAGCCTTTTGTTGATGAGGTAGCCTCTTTAGAACCGGATCTTTCCTACGATATCAGCCAATACGTAAAATTCGACCGTATCTACGACTTTTTTGCGGAATTGATCACTCCACTTCAATTTAAAAAAGAGAAAGGTAAATACGTAGCCTCAATGAACAATCCATCGACCCGGTACGCCGTTCTATCCAAACTGAAGGGTAATCCACTCTTTATCATCGATGGAAAGGCGACCAGGGATGCCAATTTTTCTGCACAACTTAGTATGAGTAACGTCGAAACCATTGAACTTTTCTTTGTTCCGGAAAAACTGAGAAAACAATTTAATGTACTGGGCAATAGTGGTGTTGTTAAGGTCAATACCAAGATCCCTCAATTCGATTTACCGGAACCTGATAAGGAAGACCTTTTCGAGATCGATGGACTACAACAAGTAGGTAATTTTATTCCTTTCACTCCCAATCAGGCTTCACAAGAGTTGCCCCATTTTTTTACTACGATCTATTGGGAGCCCAATTTACAAACCAGGAATAACGGTATTGCCGATCTTTCTTTTTACCATGGTGACGATAGAGGAACCTTTACCATCATTGTAGTTGCACAGGATGAAAATGGCAATCAGAGTGTGGCTACGCAAAATTATTCGGTAGAACGGTAAAAGCTTTCCTTTTCGTTCCACTTTGATCTTAGGGGCTCCCTGAAAATTAAAAGGCCGTCCCTTCACAGAATTTTTTTTCGAAATTTCCATTTTCACTCTATTTTTTCTCTTAATTCTCAGGGGTGCTTGCTTTTGGTTGAGTCCGACGCAGTCGGATTGTCATTTGGATTTTATGAAATCGTTTGTACACCGATCAGGCTCTAGTGTCGGAGATTGAAGATTGATTTAGCCGCCCACACGCGCCCTTGCATTCCCTGCCCTTTTATTCCCTAAAGGGAAATCCACCCGCT
>CAZHNG010000185.1:0-13485 GCA_964533785.1 uncultured Saprospiraceae bacterium
TTAGTTAGAATTTTTAGTCTAACTTCTAGAGTCTAGCGTCAAAAGTCTAGGAATACTAGAAACCAAAACAATAACCGTTGCCTGAAGGTAGGGAACCCAACAAGTCGTAGTTTAATCATACTCCAAATTAACTACCCAATCAAATACTGAACCGGCAGGTGGGGTTAAGTTTATGTTAATAATACAAAGCTAAGTAAGAGAGCAGATTTATTTTCTAATAGCAAAAAAATTAGGCCTCCAATACCATCGAATCATTGCCGGTAAAACAACCAACGCCCAATTTCCCGCAACGTTCCTTTCTTGCCGTACATCAAAATACCCACCCGGTAGATGCGTCCGGAAAACCAGATGAAGAATAGCGCAGCACCGATCAACAAAGATACCGATAAGAAAACTTCCCAAAACGGAGGACCAAATGCCAACCTGGCCGGCATTACAATGGGCGAAAACAAAGGGAATATCGACGAGCCAACAGCCAAACTGGAATTAGGTGCCTGCACCGCCACGATCATAATATAAACCGCCAAAACAACGGGTATGGTGATCGGAATGGTCAAGGACTGCCCTTCTCCGATATCATCGCCGATAGCCGAGCCAACGGCAGCAAAAAGAGAAGCATACAGGAAGTAGCCTCCCAAAAAATATATTATAAACAGTGGCAGGATCAACCACCAATTTTGGTTTTCCAGCTCATTAACCGCCAAAGCTACCATCACTTCAAAGTCCTCCGGATCAATATCCGAAGGTGCCGAAGCTTCCAAACTATTGGTTTCAAATCCGAAAAACAGGTTAGCCCCCATAGTGATCAACGGTAAAAGGATGGCCCAAATAGTGATTTGAGTTAATCCTACTCCCCCTACACCAATAATTTTTCCCAGCATTAAGTGAAAGGGTTTTACAGAAGAGATCATTACTTCTACGATACGATTCGTCTTCTCTTCCATCACACTACGCATCACCATCATTCCGTAAATAAAAACGGTAAAATACATAATAAAACCCATGATAGATCCCAGCATAGCGGCAATAGCACCCGTCAGGCTGGTAGCATCGGAACCATCGTCAGAAAGTGGTTCCGGCTCCAGTTCTATGCGGGTATCCAAAGCCTCCAACTGCTCCTCGTCAATTTCAAGCTCTTTGATCTTAAAGGCCCTGATACTGCGGGAGATGCGTTCCCGGATCAAGGTTTCAATATCCAGTGAAGGAGGATCATCAGAATAGTAATAAATGGTAAACCGGTTGTTGTATAGATCCTTTAATTCGGGGATGACGAGAAATCCGTCAAAGTCATATTCCCCCAGACTGCCGCGAATATTATCGATATTTTCATCAACGAATGTAAAGTAAAGGTTTGTGCCATCAGCAATTCGTCCTTCCAGTACATTGCCCTCGTCAATAATGGCAATATTTTTACTATCATCACTTTGGTATTGAAAGATAAATCCAACTACGACAAAAAACAAAGCAAAAGCAATAGGCGTGAGGATGGTCGCCAAAATGAATGTTCTCCGCGTTACTCTCGTTAAGTATTCCCGTTGAATGATCAGTAAAAGCTTATTCATATCCTTAGCAATGATGATTTATACTGTTTAATTAATTGACCTGGATTTTATCCTTCCCTTTCGGTATTCAAAATGAAAATCACTTCTTTAACGACGCAATCAATGAGGTGTTGGAGCCTTGCTTCCGTATTCTTCTACTTGCTGAATGAATATTTCATTGAGGGTGGGAAGGATCTCATTATAAGATCGCACACTTACGCCTGCCTGGATGAACTTGTACAACAATTCGTTAGGGGAGATGGAAGCATTCAATTGTACGACCACATGTCCATCACTTTGTTCCAGTAAGTTACGGGCAAAATCGATCGAATCGGGAAGTTGGCCAATGAAATCGATTTGAAATTTATTCTTCTTAAACCTTTCTTTGATGTCAGCCACTTTTCCTTCCAGAACATTTTTTCCCTGGTTGATCAATACGATGTATTCGCAGATCTCTTCCACTTGTTCCATCCGGTGAGTAGAAAAAATGATGCTAATGCCCTGCTCCTTCATTTTGCGAATTTCCGATTTGATCAAATTGGTATTAAGCGGATCTAGCCCTGAGAATGGTTCATCCAGAATAAGCAGTTTGGGTTTGTGCAATACTGTGGAGATAAACTGTATCTTTTGTTGCATCCCTTTTGATAACTCCTGCACTTTTTTGTCCCACCAATCTTGGATGTCGAACTGATCAAACCATTTAGTCAATTCAGTACGGGCCTGGCTTTTTGGCATGCCCTTGAGTTGAGCCAGGTACATAAGATGGTCCCCTACTTTCATTTTTTTGTAAAGCCCTCTCTCTTCCGGCATGTATCCAATTTGTGAAGGATGATTTTGGTTAAGTTTTTCACCATCGAAGATGATCGAGCCGCTATCTGCCCCCGTGATGGTGGTAATTATTCGGATTAAAGACGTTTTTCCTGCTCCATTAGGGCCGAGAAGCCCGAAAATACTTCCTTTAGGTACATTGAAACTCACTTCGTCTACAGCAACTTTTTTTCCGTAAGTCTTTACCACTTGCTGTAGTTCCAGGATGTTTTCGTTCATTAGATCGCGTTTATTCCAGATAATCAATAGGGTAATCAACAACAACTTACTCTATGCCCAATTATAGTCACTCTTATTACCATTAGTATAAGATCTTCGACCAATGAAATGTTTTTAAAGATCAAAAAAAATAGGTTCCTGCGTGACTTGACTGAGTTTCTACCGTCAAAAAAGTGTATTTTAATAACAATTAAACCCAGTAATCATGAAAGATATATTCATTTTTTGTTTGATTTTATGCTTTACCACAAGTTCTTTTGCCCAGATAAGCGAAACAAAACGCATGATGAGTCAGGGTAATAATAATGCGATCACCTTAGAAGTTGCCAATGCCGGAGATAATTTGATCAGTGATGTTTGGAAAAATTTCATCAAAGACAATTACAAAGGCAAAACAAAATACGACCGGCGGGAAAAAGAACATATTACGGACGATATTGATATTCCTTCTCTTGGACAAGGAAATACCATAGATATGTACGTAAGTATCGAAGAAAAAGGCAGTGATGCTACCTTTTATTTGTGGTGCGACCTGGGAGGTGCGTACCTTTCTTCCAAGGAACACCCCAATCGATTTGATGCCGCCGAGACGATGTTGCTACGATTCGGACTGGAAATAGAAAAAGAAAAATTAAGGCTCGAGATCGAAGAAGAAGAAAAAAACCTGAAGAAAATGGAGGGCGATCTGCGAAAATTGGAAAACGATAACGATCGCTACCACAAGATCATTGAAAAAGCCAAAAAAGAAATTCAGGAGGCGGAAGATGATATTTCGAAAAACCTCCAGGAACAAGAAATGGCCAAGGATAAGATCAGAGCACAAGAAGACGTCGTTGAGCAACTAAGGCAAAAACTGAAAAATACCTAAGTAAGACAACAGACGCTAGCATTGCCCTGCCTGACCAGAATCAGGCAGGTTAAATCTGGCGTCCCATTTACCTCCAAGAATACTTTTTCGGAATTTTTTAAACCTTTTTTACCTCTTTAACCGTTCTATTTTTGTTATTATTGGAGTAACATCCATTTACTATTTTAGCAAAAAAAAAGATCAATGAAAAATATTGCATTGTTCCTGTTCGTATTTACGGTTAGTATAACAGCAGTTAGTGCACAAAGTAAAATGTGGAAAACCCTGGCCAAGATCACGTATAAAAAGGAATACGATGAGATGTTAGGGTTTAAAGTCGACGTTCCTGTTTTCAGTGATGAGATCCAGGAGCTATCTGGAAAAGAGATTGAGATCAAAGGATACATTATACCGGTAGAAGGGTACAAAAGTCACAAGGAGTTTATTTTTTCTGCCTTTCCTTACAATATGTGTTTCTTCTGCGGCGGAGCGGGTCCGGAAACGGTAATGGAAATATATGCCAAAGAGCCCATTAAATACACTGCCGAGCCCGTTACGCTTAAAGGCAAATTAGAACTAAATAGTACCGATATTAACCGGTTGATCTATGCCCTAAACGATGCAACGCTGATAAGCGATGTGGAATAAATGGCTTCGTTCGGCGCTTATTTTTGTCATACTTTTTTACAGTAGTAATTGTGGAGTTGACGAGGCAGAGGAGGGAAAAACTGTAAAATTTATTTTGGCAAACTCTTCTTTAAACGATGACGGCAGCTGTAATCTCACCTGGAAAGCTTCCAAAGACAGTACTTTGGTGTATATTTACGCGAATAACAACAAAAACATTTTTTCCGGAAGTGATTTAACACTTCAAACCTCTGCCAGTTTGATTCGATTAGAGGCGGAAGCAGTGGAAGCTGCAAAGTATCTGCATTTGGTTATTCCCCAACAGGATACTTTGCGAATTGGCATAAGATAATCGCGTAAAATTCTCCGGTATGATCAGTAGTTTAAGCGCATTCATTCTTAAGTTATTAGGTTGGAAATTACAGGGCAATTACCCCTATTCTATCAAGCAGTTCATTCTAGCAGTGGCTCCTCATACCTCAAACTGGGATTTCCCCCTTGGCCTGTTAGCCCGTTCAGCCCTGAAAGCGAAAATTATGTTTGCGGCAAAAGATTCCTTATTCAAACCACCATTTGGTGGACTGTTTCGATGGCTGGGAGGTTATCCCGTTGATCGCAGCGGCAGTGCCAATATGGTAGAGGCCATCACCAAAATATTTTCCAGAGAAACAGAACTGGTACTTTGTATCGCCCCTGAGGGAACCCGGAAAAAAGTAGACCGCCTCAGAACCGGATTCTATTATATTGCAAAAGGAGCGGGAATTCCCATTGTCTTATGCAAGTTTGATTACGGACGCAAGGTTATTGAATTCGATGCCCCTTTTTACCCTACCGATGACGTGAAAGCTGATTTCGAATACTTTATGAACTTCTTCAAAGGCGTAAAAGGAAAACGGCCCGAAATGAGTATCGGTATTTAGTATCACAATAAATTATTTTTTACCAAAGGTTCGATCATTCCCATAGAAAAAGCTATTTTTGTGCAATAGCAACGACCCAAAATAGTGCTCGCCCCCGTTTCTACTTATCATATCTCATACTTAAGATTTGACCAATTTAGCCCAACAATTATGCTGATTCATCGAATAGCTTCGATAATCACCTACCCTACGAACATAGTTTTCAATTCAAAAATTCAAATCGAACAACGTATTGAGGTATTACTGTATACATACGTTCCTAATTACCATACTATGGGTATTTTGCCAACCGCTGTACTCACAGTCGATCATTGTATTGGATGCCTGCGACTTTACCTACATCGACCCTCAAGACGCCAATAATAACATCACGGAATCCAGAGATACTTTAATCTATACGACTTCATTCGAAAAAGACAGCCTGTTAAGAGCGTTCTATGTCGACATTAATGCCTTTGGCGGACAGCAAGTAGACCGAACACGTGTGCTGGCACAGATGGAAGACGGCAGCACCAAACTACTAGGTCAAATGGCTTTCGGCAACTGCCTGTCCTGCGTAGAAGGGTTCGCATTTATGCACAACGGGGTATTGCAAACCCAGGCAGAAGAGGACCCCAGCGTCATGCAATTGTGGCTGCAATCCTTTAATCAGCCAGACTTTGCCATCATCGGTAACCTGCAAACGCTGAATGGCGTAGGACGCATAAGCGGTGACATTCCTTTCTGTGCTGTGGGGTTGAGGGTAGAATTTGTAGTAAATAGCAACCCCAATAATGCGACTACTGAATTTTCCGCTCATATCATTTGTCCCCGGGAGATCGGTATTTGTACCGTCAAAGCCGAAGCTAATATCGATTGTAACAATAATGAATTTACCCTAAATGCCAATTTTCCGGTGGAATGCTTTTCGGATTCCGTACAAGTTGAATGGCGTAATGCGAGCGGACTGATCAGCACCAATCCTGCTTATCAATCCTCCCTTACCGGAAATGAAGGGATGTATTACCTACGCGTTTTCGACGGGTGCTGCCTCTTAGAAGATTCCGTTTTTATAGCAAATCCTGATTTTGCCAATGCGGGTCCCGATCAAAGTCTTTGCGCGGGAACAGCCCTGGAGATCAACGGTACCGGAGGATTTGGCCATTATTGGGAATCAATGGAAGGTACTACTTTCCCAGATTCCACTTTATTATTGGACAATACCTCCCCCCAGGAAGCAGGAATTTACGTACTGCACGCTTTCAATGAAGAAGGTTGTGAAGATACCGACACCCTTCGGATCGATATCATCGTTCCTCCCTTACCGGATGTTTCCTATGCAGAAGCTTGTATCGGAGATACGCTCTTTCTTTACGTCAATAATGATACCCTCTATGAACAGACCGAATGGTATGATCCGGCAGGCAATCGCTTAGCTAACCGGTGGGTACCCAACATTCAGGGTACAGATCTTGGTATATACGAAATAGAAGCAACCGATTCCTTTGGGTGTACGGCCACTCAAACCTTAGAAGTTTCGGGCAACGAGCCCCCCGGCTTTACCTCTAACATCGAAGAAAGTTGTGATAGTTCACGCATTGTTCTTTCTCCGGCTGATTATCAATACGAGTGGCAAAACGGAACAATAACTAATGAGTTCGTTACTGCAAGAGGTGGTGATTATCAGGTAACCATTACCGATGAGAATGGCTGTTCAACGATAGAAATATTGACCTTACCCGAACCAGATGGCCCGGCGGTCAACCTGGAAGTAGAACAGCCGTTATGCCCCGATGACAATGGATCCATACTAATAGTCCCTGAAGATCCCGACCAGCCTATGATCTTCTCCATTGACGGGGGAGCGACTTACAGCTTTGATACCTATTACGACCAACTCGGACCGGGACAATACAACGTTGTCGTACAGGATGGCCTGGAATGCCTTCAATCCTTTTCAGTAGAACTGATCCGGCCCGACACCCTCTGGGTAGCTATTGAAGTGGACTCTAATCAGCTGGAAGTACGTCCGGGAACACCGGTCAGTTTATCCGCAACGGCAGTCGGTAGTATTGCCGAGATCCAATGGTTACCCAATGAGATCAATACCGATGTGCTGACCACCTCCTTCATTGCCAACCAGGATATGGACATCAGGATAATCGTCAAAGATGCGAATGATTGCTTTGTATCAGACGCCCTCCAATTATCGGTAGTACTGGGAAACGTCTTTAGTCCGAACGCCTTTTCACCAAATGATGATAACAACAACGAATTTTTCACCCTTTACAGCGATCTGGGTTCAGGAGAGATCATAGAATTGCTGCAGGTATACGATCGGTATGGTAATCTGATGTTCAGCACCCGTGAAATCAGTCTAAACCAGGAAGAATTGGGTTGGAACGGTACGCACAAGGGGAACCCCATGCCGGCAGGCGTATATACTTATTTTGGTATCGTCCGCTTTGGTAATGGAGTGAGAAAAATTTACGAAGGAGATGTGAACTTGATCAGGTGAAGCATTGAGGAGATCAAAAAGCACCAGGGTTTTGAGAACGATGGTGGTTTTCCAGACTCTGGTGTTTAAGATCCAGCCGCCTTAGGCTTGGCATTTGGCGCTTGACATCTTTCTGAAGCTTACGACTAGGAATTGGCATTTAAAAATAAACAGACCTTATAAAGACATATGCAAAAACTTTACACCATACTCCTCTGCCTATTCGGGATCAGTACTGCAAATGCTCAGCTTTTTGAAGTGGGTATGGAAACAGTTACCGGCCCTGCAGTTACGAGTTTCAGGGGCGATTTGGCGAACGTAGTCGGCGTATCAGCAGTAGAAATTTCGGAGGGCATTATTGATTCCGCTTTTGCTAGTATTGAGGTAGATGCTCCAAAATGGGTGCAGGAATTATTCCCGGGAGTGAGGATTGATATCAATGGAGACATCAAGCGGAATTTGACCCGCAATGTTACAGCAGTAAGGTTCTTTGCTCGTCTGAAGTGGTTCGGTGGGAGTTTTATGATCTCCGACCCGCGGATAACGGTTCCGCAAGAGTCGCGCAAGTTGGGTAACCAGCTTAAAGCTATCCGGCTCAGCATAGCGGGAAAAGCAGATGAATTGGCAGAACACCTGGCACTAGTAGCCTTAAAAGATGAGAACCGGGTAAAGCCCTTTTTCTCTAAGCGCTATGACCTGGAGGTCTATTTTCACTTTAAAAAATTTATGTTAGGAGACCGCCCCGTTTTAGAATTTGGAAAAAACAATACCCTGGACTTTGAAGCAACGGCCGGAATGCGTTTTACAGCTGATCCATCACCGGTCTTAGACCTGGGGAGCCTGCTTTTCATAAGCGAAAAACTGGATAGCTTGATGGAGGGCAGGTTACTCGACCCGGTAGAAGACATCACGGATCAGGCAGCAGTGGCCGTCCAGAATATTGTATTTGGAAAATTTAGAGATCCGCGTACGGTGCCATCCATGGGTTGGTTTATCCGCGGGCAGTTGATCACCAATTTTGGCGGCAGTTTTTCCGTTGTACCGGGTTTTACGGTGAGCGTTAATAAACATTTGTCAGTAAAAGGAACGCGGCCGATGGCGTCATTCTATGGGTATATCGGGCTGCGATGGAAGGTTTTTAGCCGGTAATTGCGGGAAGTAGGGAAGCACTTTCGAAGTGCTCCCCTACTTTAAACCCATTTTAAAATGAAGATTAAAAAACAAAATATGCATGGCATGAGATTTTTACTTTTTTCAACAGTACTATGCTTAACTACGGCAACAATTATTGCACAAAAATCGACTAGTCCCCAGGGAAGTTATTTAGTCCCGTTAGACGATGCCAGTCTTGACGTTGGTCTGAAGGTAGTCAGTGTATTTGCTTTGGATGATCGTGCACCGCTTTCCTCCAACCCTCACTTTCAGGCTATGTGGAATTTAATCCAGCTTGGAGCCAAATTGGAATCCTTATTAAATGGAACCGGAGAGTCATTAAACGACATCGATCTAAGCCGTGAGTTCGGGCAAAATGGTTTTAACCGTTCCGTTGTTACCATTTTTGCGCGCTACGGATTTGGAGAATCCGTGGATGTTTCATTACAAAATCACTTTTTCGAGCTCGCTATTAGTCCTGGATATTTCAAAGAAGGGAATGGCGGGTTCCACATACACTTGGATTACCAGGCCAATATCATGAAAACGAACTACGGTGCAGGTGTCAACAGTATTGGCCGTGCTTTTGATTACGAAGTGTACGTAGGGGCCAGGATCGGTTTCGACGGTAGTAGCGGCCGTTCGGAAAGTGAAGCAGGTTTTTTCACTCACCTCAAAGATGAAATCAAGCGGATCGCCAATGAAAATGAATTTACGGCTGCTCAATTGATCATGTTGGAGGAATTGGTGGATGACAGTAAAATCCTATTGCCGGAAGATGTGGGTGGCCGTGCTTTTCACCTTGGGCCAATAATAGGAGGACGTTTGTCAAAACGCATCTTGGGCAACGCCAGGGTTTTCATTGAAGGTATGGGCTTTTATGACATTATGGACCTGAATGCCAAAAATGAAGAGCGGGAAAATAAGCGTAGCCAACACCATTTGTCTATTATCGGCGGACTCAGTTTTGCAATTGGCGGTCAGGGACAAGCCAGTGGCGGTGGATTAATTGACTTCTTTTAATGGAAACGGCTGGTCAGCTAATTTATCAGATTTGTTACCATCACCTGGTCTTGTTTGCAATGTTTAACATCACGGCGATGCTAATGGCCCTGATCTTTTATTGCGCGACGGGCAGATATTGGTTTTTTGTAATGACGTTTGCCTGGTTCATCGTTAATACCATAGTATTGATCTGGTTGTGGGATCACATTGAAATCCCTTCGCCCCTCCAACTGTCTTTTACGCTAGATCATGTCCTTTTTTGGATAAAAGTAAACCTCTCTCTAGATGTATTTTATGTGATAATGGGGTGGTCATTATTAATACTAGGCGGCAAAATTATACCTCGTAATTTTATGCTACATGATTTTGGATTTGCAATCGTATTACAAGGCTTCGGATTATTGGTATTGGATTTAATTTTTTACACCAATACAGTGAAAATGTACAATATATTAGACTTGTCTAGACGGTGTATTCAAATTGGAAAAATGAGAAATTTTTATTTATATCATTACTCCCGATAGCGATCGGGATTGAAGCCGCCTAGCATCGCTAAGCAATGAAAAATTCGAATGATATAGATAAAAAGGCCCATTTTAACTTTTGAAGACATCGTTTAGACAAGTCTATTATAAACCCTAGCCAAAAAGCTCACAACCGGACCGTTACTCCATTTTCCTGTAAATAGTTTTTCAATTCCCCGATACCAATTTCCTTAAAATGAAAAATACTGGCAGCCAGGCCGGCATCCGCTTTCCCATCCGTAAAAACATCAAGGAAGTGCTCCATTTTACCGGCACCTCCGGAAGCAATGATCGGAATACTCAGTAGATCGGATAATTCCGCCAGTGTTTTACAAGCAAAACCTGCTTTTGTACCATCGTGATTCATAGAAGTAAATAAGATCTCGCCGGCACCTCTTTCCTCACATTCTTCGGCCCATTCAAAAAGCTTACGGTCGGTGGGGATCCTTCCTCCACTTAAGTGAACGATCCACTCTTCTCCAACATTTTTAGCATCAATAGCAACGACCACAAATTGGCTGCCGAATTGCTTAGCCAGCTCATCGACCAGTTGGGGGTTTTTTACCGCCGCTGAATTCACGGAAATCTTATCGGCTCCGGCCTCCAGCATGACTCTTGCATCTTCAACCGACCGGATGCCTCCGCCAATAGTGAACGGTATACTTAGATTTTGAGCAATTCTCTTTGCAAGGGCCGACAAGGTTTTTCTTTTCTCGTGGGTAGCCGTAATATCTAAAAAGACCAATTCATCTGCTCCCTGGTCGCTATAAAGTTTCCCCAGTTCTACCGGGTCTCCTGCATCCCGCAGATTAACAAAATTGACTCCTTTTACAGTCCGGCCATCCTTAATATCCAGGCACGGTACAATGCGTTTTGCTAACATTTCAGTTACACTATTTTCGGCAAAGATAATTGAATCGGGTGCATCGTATATAAATTTCATAAAATAAGGCTAATTGACCTATATGTCTGTGATTTACTGCCTTGTCTGATAAGTCTTTTTTTAGTATTTTAAGGCAAACAACAATAATTTATTGAAAATGAATATATCAGTACCTCAAGAGCAAGGTGTTAAAACCTCCTTGCCTTCTTCATTGCTTTTTATTGTTAATGAATTAGAGAAGCATAAGGATTTTAAACCCGTTGATCTGAGAAAGATCGTAATAGATGCCAAGGTTAAACCTGAAGATCTAGCACCCTGGGCAGATTTGGGTCACCCGGTTGAAGATAGCTATGGGAGAAAATTAGTCTATAAGGGTACAAATTTTGAAATAATGGTGATGTCCTGGCAACCAGGTGATTTTTCCACCATACATGATCACGGTTATACCCAATGGGGAGCAGTACAGATCTTCGGGCCCGCCGAGCACGCTACTTTCCGGCAAATGGACGATGAGATCATGACGCTGGCCCGTTGGGATGTAACTCCGGGCGATGTTATTGGCGTTAGCCATTCCCTGATCCACCAGATGGGCAACCCAACCGAAGATACTCCTTTCCTTAGCTTGCACGTTTACGGCGACGGGGATGACGTTGATAACGTAACGGGCGATGCCCGGGTATTTGACCTGGAAAACAGCACCATTCAAAGAGTGGACGGAGGAGTGTTCTTCGCCCTGCCCGAAAAAGATATAAAAACGATCGAAAAAGGTCCGACCGGCGATTTTCCCACCCGGTTGCGACATATGGTGGAACTGATCAGAAGGCTCCGGAAAATGAAGCGGCAGAATGTTACGCCCACCATCCAAAAGGCTTTCTCTTTGGATAATCATCGGGAGTTTATCCGTAGCATCAGGGAAAATATTGACTCCAAAGGCCATCATACCAATTCACTTTTTTGGAAAGTTATCAACCGGGAACTACAGGCTACAGCTAAACTACAAGATGAATTACAGGGTGAGACCGGTACAGAAGATCAGTTTCATCAATATGCCGAACTGTATGATGCTGTCATCTGCCGGCCTTGTATGGACAGTTTCATCAAAGGTTACCTGAATTTTACCAAAGCAAAGTTGCTGCTCGATCTTTCCACAAAAGAGATTATATCTATTGGTTGCGGCACAGGAATGGTAGAAGAGTTCTTTATGAGCGACCTTGGCGTAAAAAATGAAAATATATACGGTATTGATATCAGTGAAGCAATGGTCACCGAAGCCAGAAAACGCATCAGGGCCGATGTTGGCGATGTACTAACCCTTGATCCGGGTATCAAACTGTGGGACATCGCCTTCTCCGGTTTGAATGTTTTTCATTACCTGGACTTCAACCGGCTGGAAGAGGCTATCCAAAAGACAGCGGCCATTATCAAGCCCGGTGGTTATTTCATCGGTGACTTCATAACCCCCGACCATATTAGGTGGTACCCTAATGTACTATTCTCTGATGATGAAAAGATCATTTCTCTGCGCAATCCGGAATTAATTGAAGACAATGGCCGGATGTTTCAGGAAAGTGAGATCACCAATGTAAGCTTTACTGGCGATATGATGCGGGTTTCTTATGCGGGTAAACACCGCCGCTTTCTGCCTCCGATGCACCGCATCAGGCATTACTTTGAGAAGGCTTTCAAAGGTGAGGTTGAATTGTATGATGCTCATACTTTGCAAGTAATCCCTGATTGGGCGGATAGCTGTGCTTCGACTCGGTACGTTGTACTGGCGAAAAAGCAATAAATGCTGATTAAACTTTAGTGAGACAGTGAATTCTCGAACGTGAATCATCCCTAATTTTTTGGCTGGGGAGTAAAACAATGAATAAAAGTTGTTCAAAATGCGGGATGATCCATGTTTGGGACGGCCTCTTGCTCCATGGAATTTCTTACTATTCCTCCACTTCCAAAACATACCATTCGATCTCATCGACCTTCAATGGTTGGCGGCGCCCTTCCTCCTCCGGCGCGTAGTGCTCAGCCAGGTAATCAACGATGGGTTTTTCGTACTCGCCCAGGTCCCATAAGCCTTGAGTCTTTTGCATCCAACGGATCATATCGATCCAACCCTCACGAGTGGCACGGCTTTGCGTGATCAGCTTAGCGGAATGACAGCCGGTACAAGCACTACTAACGATCTCGAACCCCTCAGCGTAAACCAACCCGGTAGCTACGTGGATGCCGTTTTCCACGCCTTCCGGTTCATCAGATACTTCAGTTACTCCTACCTCGGCGGTGGTATCGGAAGAACAGTGAAATAGTAGAGCAGTCAATGAAAATAGAAAGATGATAATGATCAGCTTATTTTGATGTCGTTGGAACATGCTTAACAATTTTATTTTTCCAGATTTACTCCATTATTGTTTAATAGACTTGTTCGGTGGGTCATGAACGAGCGAAAGCGAGGCAAATTTTATG
>CAZHNG010000186.1:0-13431 GCA_964533785.1 uncultured Saprospiraceae bacterium
CATATCTTGTAGCTAAAAGTACTGGTGTGTTAAAACCAATAGATTGAACACCCTACCCATATAACTTTTTAACCTTATAACCACTTAAAGCTTAAATATATAGAATCGCCCGAAAGTTTGACAGACGATGCAGTTAGATGTTAGATGTATTGACTTTTAAACTTAGTAGCAATCCAGATTTATACCTTATAAACTTTTTGTAAAAGCACTAAGTGGCAGGATTGATTCTTATAAAAATTAGTTCAAGAGCTTATGTCTATTTTCCAACTATTAGACTATCTGGGCACTGGTGTTTTTGCAATTTCAGGAGCACTTGCGGCCATGAATCGCCGTTTTGACCCCTTCGGTGTATTGATCATGGCCGCCGTAACCGCAGTTGGTGGCGGAAGTCTGAGGGACGTTGTCATTGGCAGAACTCCGGTCGGCTGGATGCAGGATATTAATTATGCATACGTAATCATCGGGTCGGTGATTATATCAATATTATTCCGGGGTTACCTGGGTTATTTTCGCCGCACCATGTTCCTTTTCGATGCAATAGGACTCGGTTTGTTTACCATTATTGGAGTTGAAATTGGTTTAAATGCCGGCTTACACCCGGTTATTTGTGTATTATTAGGCACTTTGAGTGCTGCATTTGGGGGCGTTATCAGAGATACGCTGGCTAATGAGATCCCCCTGATTTTCCATAAGGAAATCTATGCATCGCTGAGTATTTTAGGAGGAACCGTATTCCTTCTGCTTCAATATACCAATTGGCCACAAGATGCTAATTACATCATCACTAGTTTATTAGTGGTAATTCTGCGGATTTTGGCAGTACGTAAACACTGGGAAATGCCCAGATTATACCGTCTTGATTGACAACCGACATTCAAAAGTCCTAAAATGAAAAATTGGTATTTACTATTCATTTCATTGCTAAAATGATTCTTACTTATTATATTGACAAACAATAGATTGATCAATTTAACCTACAATCCATAAACGATGCGAAACCAACTTTTTTGCCTTATTTGGCTGGTCTCTCCTTTTTTTCTTCTCGGCCAGCAAGCTACCAAAAAAGAAATGCTATTTCTTACCCCTGAATGGGAAGGCGAACGTTTTGAAGACGGCCGCCCGAAAGTACCGGATGATATCCTGGAACGTATGAAACTCGTAACACTTGAAGAGGCGTGGGCGGTGCTGCGTGGTGAGAACTACACCAACCAATACGAAGAAGGCTGGATGACGATCAACCCCGATAGTGTATTGGTAGGCAGAGCACTTACCGCTACGTTTATGCCAGGTCGCCCTGATGTTCACCGGGTAATTGATAAAAAAGGGCACGAGGAAGATGGCCGGATCAAAAGCCAAAATTCCTGGCCGATCGATTTATTGATACCTGGGGATGTTTACGTGGCCGATCAATTTGGTGCTCATATCGACGGCCCAACGATCGGGGACAATCTGGGTAATTCTATTTATGCTAAATCGGGGAATGGCATTGTTTACAACGGCGCCATTCGGGACATCAGCGGCTTGAAAGAGATTGGCGGGTTTACTTCTTTTTTCCGTACTTACCACCCTTCCCACCATTTAAATAACCCGGATCAAAGAGGCCGCCTCAATACCACTTTAGTCGGTATTAATACCCCTACCAGGATCGGAGGCGTCATGGTCATGCCCGGTGATGTGGTCTTGGGCAGAGATGGCGGCGTAATCTTCATTCCACCTCATCTGGCAGAGAAAGTGGTAACAACTTCTGAAATTGTGCGCTTGCGCGATATGTTCGGTCACGAAAGATTAAGACAACAAGTTTATACTGCCGGTCAGATCGATAGCCGCTGGTCCGATGAGATCGAAAGGGATTTCTCCCAGTGGCTCAATGAGCATATTGATGAACTCCCGGTGCCGAAGGAACAAATTCAGGCGTATTTAAAGAATAGAACCTGGTGAAAAGAAAACTTTCGAATGTTAAACTATCCCTCCGGGGAGTCAAGAATTCTGATTTATTTTTAAATATTTGATCGGAAAGCATTCCGATCTACAAGAAACAAAACTATGAAAACCAACAATCGTCGTCAATTCCTTAAGAAAGGAGCATTAGCAGCAGCCATCTCCGCTACGCCTTTCGGTAGTAGTTTGCAATCTGCCGTTGAAAAAACCAACCGTTATTCTGCACCTTCTGATCTGAAGATCACAGATATAAAATGCGGCTATATCCGTAACGGTGCCGGGCTTTTCGTAAAGATCTATACCAATCAGGATGTCTGGGGTTGTGGTGAAGGGGTCGATGCCACTCCGGGCACCTACCATCTGGTTAAGCGTTTTGCCAGAAGGCTAAAAGATAAGAATCCCCTGAATGTACACCGGTTATTTGAAGAGATCCGCCGGGCAGGTGTTTTCGGTGGCGCACAGTCTGGTGCATACGTAGCTGTACTTTCAGCGGTCGAAGCAGCATTATGGGATCTCACCGGAAAGGCCTTAGGTTTGCCCGTATACCAGTTGCTTGGCGGAAAATTCCGGGATAAGATCCGGGTTTATTGCGACACCGCCCTTTACCAAAACCGGCTGCCTTCACCGGACGACTTTGCAGAAAACGCTCAAAAAGCCAAAGACATGGGCTTTACCGCCATCAAGTTTGACCTGGATCAATCTAATGACCCTAATAAATACGATCGTTACAACTGGACTGCCAGTCCGGCCGAGTTACAACGTATGTATGATCAACTAGCCGCCGCTCGCGAAGCGGTTGGGCCAAACATCGACATCTGCGCGGATATGCACGGCCGCTATGACACCACTACCGGCGAAAGAGTAGCGAAAATGGTGGAACCACTGAACCTGATGTGGCTCGAAGAACCCATTCCAGCCGAAAATGTAGATGCTTATAAGAAAATTAGCGACTCGACCACCACGCCTATTTGCGCTGGGGAGAACATCTATCTTGCCTATGGTTTCCGCCGGATGCTGGAAATCGGCGCCGTAGATATTATCATGCCTGACCTGCAAAAAGTGGGCGGACTTGGAGAAGGACAGCGTATCGCCAATCTAGCTAATCTTTACTACGTTCCTTTTGCGCCACATATGGTTGCTTCTTACTTGGGGGCTATGGCCGCTTGTCACGTTTGTGCCTCGGTGCCCAACTTCATGGTACTGGAATGGCAGATCTATTTCCATACCAATCCGATGTTTGATGAGATCGTAGATTATGATGGCACCAAGATTGAAGATGGATTTATCCCATTATCGGAAAAACCGGGCATCGGGGTTGAAATTAATGAGGAGGGAATGCGGAAGTATGCAACGCCGGGAATGCCGTTCTTTGAATAAGAGAGGCTTCATATTTCGAAGACATGGCAAATTAGAGTAAAAATGTGGTCAGCACAAATTAACTTAGTGCCGACCACAAATATAAATATGTTAACAAAGTCCAATTTAAGTTTTTGATCCTTCGTTAATCGACCTGTTTCTTTTTCCTGATAACGAAGGGTATTATCATTCAGATCGACTAATTTGCTGCCGTTTTTTCTCATGCAGGACTTACACGTAGAAAAAATCGCCACAAACCTGCCTGCCGATACCGTCAGCCCGCCTGCTGCCTGCTTGACCGTGCCGTCACGGACCATAGCTGTCCACTTAGGGCCGGCCACGTAGAGCCCGTATGGGCAGGAAGAAACACAAAATTGCACTAATCTTTTTTGTGAGGATTTAGAGCTTTTGTGTTTTGGTGGCAACCCACGTACGTTTTACATGAGAAATTGCTGACTAATGTGAGCATAACAATACTAACTCCTTCCAATGAAAATCATTCGTAGTTTGTAGCTAGTGAATTCGAGTCATTATCATTTTAGGGTTATCCAGGAACGTAAAGTCATTTTATTGAATTGAAAGCAAAACAAAATGAATAGGTGTTTTACTTAATGCACGGTGTATTTGACTGCAATTTACTAAGGCTAACAAATATTTTGTAACCCATGCAACAATAGCGAAAGGAATTGCAACAATAGCAAATGGATATTTTTTAATAGTGAACCAAATAAAGAAAAGGACAGCCAATCTAATGATTGGCCATCCGACTAATATTAAAACAAACTCTTTTTTGGTAAAACCAGCGCAGAAAAGATTCGCGGTTAAGAAACATTTCGCTTTCTCCACTTTTTTGCGTCCGGGTACACCTGAAATGGTTTAATTGGGGGTATACAGGATGGGCATTATCATTTTCTTCTGACCGACGTAGTAATTCAAATAATACATTCCGCCGCTTAAGTTTTGCCCTGAAAGGTTCCAAACCACTCGCTGTTTTCCTTTTGGCATGATTTGTTGAGGTAATTGAGCGACCTGTTGTTCCAAAAGATTGACTAGCTCAAGCCGCACCGGTAAACTTTCCTTAAGCTCAAATTCGAGGGTGATCTCATCCGTAAAAGGATTGGGATAAACCTTAGGATAGGAATTGGCCAAACCAGAAGTCTGGAACAATGAAGGGCTACCAGCAGGATCTGTCCCTTGCACCATTTCAGGTATCTTTACCGGATAGGTCCCACCATTTGACAAAGCAATCCACGGGAAAAAATCGTTTTCGGAAAATAATCCTGAATTAAACATAACCGCTGATTTTCCCTTCCAGAAACTCAATGGTAAAACAAACGCACTTGATATGGTTTCGTTATCATCCGGGGGAGTACCAAAAGTTAATAGATCTCCGGCAGGCACCTCCACGTGAGCTTGGAAATCGGTGTAGCTATTATCATCAAACAATACGGAGCCATCGTAAACAATATCAAAGGCAGGTAGCGGAAAATCGGGAACCCCCTGGAAAAAAGATAGCGCCACGCTATTTCCATCCGCAGCGGTTTCCTGGGCGCCTTCCAATATTTCTACGCTAACGGGCCACTGATCTCCTTCATCAAAGGTACCGTGTACGGCCACTACGTAAGATTCTCCGCTGGCTAAGGTCAAGCTGACGTTAATTGGTAAAGAATTAGACCAGGGACTAACTGGGGTTAATACTAAGTCTAAAACAGTTTCCGCCGGAAGTTCTAAATAAGGGGTAGCAGTGCGATAAGCTACCTCCTCTTTGATAACTTCACCGTTAATTTCCAGGGCAACAGTTTCATCGGGGGCAGCATGGATGAACTGTACGCGGGCAGTCGGCATGGGGAGTGGGTTGCGGGTGAAAAAATCCCAAATATCTGAGCTGGCATTAATATCTACATTGAAGTTCCCTAAAAACGGAAAAATATTGTTACCTCCCGGCCAATTGTGACCACCATCGATGACTTTATAATGCAGCATCTCCACATCACAATCGTTCCAAACCTGTAATTCAACGGTAGAGCTATCTTCGGTTGTTACATCCGGCAGCATTGTAATTGTCGGTTCGGTATTGCAACCATTAAAGCCCGTCCAGAATTGCAGGTATTCTTCGACTGGGGAAACGTTACCCGTAGGATCACCAATATCATAACCAACAACCGGGTCTGAAGTACCGTGGATCTGCATTAATGGCACCGATCGCGAAGGGTTGCAAGGTCTGGCACTGATTGCCGTACCACCAACCGGAGCAATGGCCGCAATACGGTCTGACAATTCGCAGGCCAACACATTACTCATCATTCCTCCATTTGACCAGCCCGTTGCATAAATCCGATTCATATCCAACTCATATTCACTGTCAACCACATCAATTAATTGATCGATAAAAGAAACATCATCTACATTCGAAACAAAAAGGAAAGTATCATTAGGGAAACTGATGTTAAAACCAAGTCCTTCCGGAGGAATCCCAGGAACCGTACTTCTTACCAAAGTACCTTCGGGGTACACCACTAAAAAGTGCCCGGTATCTGCCACCACATTCATATTACTGTGGACCATTTGTGATTCGGCATTAGTCGCATAACCATGCATATTGATCACTAGCGGCCATGCCTGCGAGCCATCGTAAGCATCCGGTACATATAAAATATAGTTGCGATCAACGCCGTCAAAAGCCTTGGTTTGAAATAAGGTGTCGCCTTGCCCAAACAATTGCAGGCCGACTAGCGAAAAGAGAACTAACAGGGTAAATGAGAACTTCATAAATTAAAGGGTTTTATATGTTAAATAATTTCATATAAAAATCCCCAAAAAGGTGCTCCTATCACTGGATGAATCCTGCAATCATCTGGACGAATCCTGCAAAAATTAAACGAAATGACTATTTCGAAAGGCAGAAGGGGTCTTGCCGGTTTCCTTTTTAAAGAGGCGGGAAAAGTGATCCGGATCATTAAAACCGGTAGATAAAGCTACTTCCGAAACGGAAAGCTCGGGATCCTTGAGGAGCTCTTTTGCCTTCATCAACCTAATGTGACGAATATATTGTTGGGAACTAAGCCCCGTAATCGCTTTCAGCTTTCGGTACAATTTTGAAGTGCTGACGAATAGTTCATTGGCAAGAAACTCAACGGATAATTCTTCGTCCACTAAGTGCACATTAATGATCTGATCGACCTTTTGTAAAAAGGGGTCATTGATCTGCTGGGCTTTCGATGTTAAAGGAGATTGGCCCTGATTTGGAACGTCCTTCAGTTGTGCCCGGTAATACGCCTGAAGCTTTTTCCTTTGTTCGAGTAAGGCATGAATGCGCACCTTCAACTCTTCCGGCAAAAATGGTTTTTCCAGGTAGGCTTCGGCCCCTTGTTTTAACCCTCTAAGTCTGGATTCCACCTCTGCTTTGGCCGTAAGCATGATCACCGGGATATGACTGGTCCATTCGTGTTTTTTCACGGTTTCACATAGTTCGAACCCATCTTTCCCGGGCATCATAATATCCGTTATGATCAGGTCGGGAATCCCTTCAACCGCCTTGGCAATACCCTCTTCTCCATCAATAGCGATGTCCAGATTGTAATCCTCTTTTAAGATCTCAACCAAATAATGCAACAGGTCAGGATTGTCCTCTACTAATAAAATCTGGTGTTCCCTATGATTACTTCGCAATGTCGGCATATGGAACTTTGACGGTTTCTGGGAGTATATTTCTTGTTGTGAGAGGGGCTGAACCCCTGAAAGAGGCTCTTTTCTTGTAACCGGTAAATGAACAGTAAAAATACTCCCTTTTCCCAATTCACTTTCTACTGTGATTTCCCCTCCCTTCAGTTCAACTATTTTTTTGGTAAGGGCAAGCCCTATGCCCGTTCCTGGATTATTAGCATTTTGTAATGTGCTGCCTTCAGAAACTTGGTAATATCGATCAAAGATGAAGGGTAATTTCCTTGCAGGAATGCCGATCCCGGTATCTTCCACCCGTATGCTCAAGACCTCCGAATGCTTTAAAGCCTTAGAGGGCTGCACCTGCAACACAACGATAATGCTCCCCCCTTCCGGCGTAAACTTGATAGCATTGGACAACAGATTAGAAAGGACCTGCCCGATCCGCTCCGGATCGTGATCCATTACGAATGTGTCCAAATCGGTAATTAATTCCAATTGAATATTCTTGCTTGCCGCAAAGGAATGAAAGGAACTAACCAGGTATTTTAGTTGAGGAATAATATCCCCTTGCCGTACCTACCCATAGCCGGTCCTGCTTGTCGACAAGGATATCCGTTACGCCATTCGAAGGTATGCTGTTGGTATCCGCAGGATCATGGAGAAAGTGGGTGAACTTCTCTTTCCTGCGATCATAATAGCTTACTCCAGTATTCTCAGTACCCAACCACAGATTGCCCTTTTTATCCTCCGCCAGATGCCGGATGCGGTTATCACTGAGGCTGTTGAGATCGGTGGGATTCTCCCGGTACACCAACATTTCCATTCCATCATAACGGATCAGTCCCTTCATGGTAGCTATCCAGATGAATCCATCCTTAGTCTGTAAAATTTCGGTAACATCCATTTGGGAAATGCCGTACCGGTTACCTTCCATTCTTTCAAAAACGTTAGGAATTGATTGAGCGGATAGCACAGCGTAAAATAATAAAGGTAGTATTAACGGGTAGCACCTTATTAAATTCAAGTTGAATATCTAATTAATTGTAAGTGAATTACTCCAATATAATAAAAATACAATATTAAGGTATATTACCTCAGCTACTCTCGATTTGTGATTTAAGTTTGAACAAAGGCTGTGAAGGATTGCCACAAACCTGCCTGCCAATACCCTCAGCCCGTCTTCTGCCGGCAGGAGCGCTAAACCACAAAATCTGCACAAAATTTTTAGTGGGTTTTAGTGATTTTGTGGCAAAAAAATATTCTAAAGCGAGAATCGCTGATATTGCCTTGATTAAGTTAGACATCAAAAACCTGCATTGCCGTAAAATCTTTTACCAGCCAACTATCAATTTCCTTCTTGGCTTTTGAAAAATTAATACCAATACCAATTTTCCTCTTGGGAGATCCCAAATATGGTTTAAAATAGCCTTTTGTACTGATCTGAGCCAAGGCCTCTTCTGCTGTTTTATCTAACTTGAACTCTAATATATAAATGGTATCTTTCGATTCCACCATGGCGTCCAACCTTCCTTGAGCGCTATTAACCTCAGATTGAATAAATGCCCCCATCAACGAACAAAGCAAGTGAATAATGGCATGATAAAATGCTTCATTATCTTTTTGCCATAGCTGATTGGGAATAGTTGAAAAAGTAGCATTAATAATATTTACAAATTGCTTGATATCCTCAGATTGCAAAGCCTCTACCAATTCTAAAGCTTTTAATTTACCCGTTGCAAATTGATCGTGAGAAAAGGCATTGATCAAATGCTCTTCCAATGAATACTTTACTTCATAATTTGGATAATCCAGAACGTAGATACCACTCTTTGGTGGCATTCGAATAGTAAGGTATCCGGTTTGAAAAAGCAGTGTGATCGGGTTGATATTTTCTATTTCATAGCTATCCAAAATAGAATCTGTTGCCTTAATTTTTTCAAACCGATAAAATTTTTCTTTGTGTAATGCATTGATTAAAAAGGTAGGAGTTCCTGTTTCAAACCAGAAATTGTCAAAGGACCGAGCTCCAAAAAAACTTAATAGCGAAAAGGGATTATAAACCTGATCGATGCCGTTCCAGGAATAACCATTGTACCATTTTTTGATAGAAGACCTAAGTTCCTCAATACTCATCCCACTCTCTTCAGAAATGGAACCAAAGAAATCCGAAAAATTGTATTCCAGTTCCTTTTCAGTGATCCCCAATAATGTAGAAGCATTTCGATGTAACGTGAGATTAGTCAGGTTATTCAATTCCGAAAAAATGCTCGTCTTTGCAAAACGACTGACCCCAGTGATAAAAACCAACTCAAGGAAAGGATCGCTGTCCTTTATCACAGCGTAAAAATTCTTCAATAGCTGCCGGTTGGTTTTTGCCTGTTCAACATCTTCAAGATAATCAATAATAGGTTTATCATATTCATCAATCAGGACCACTACCCTCCCCCTGGCACTGGCCTTTTTGATCAACTCTTTAAATTGTAAATCATAACTTTCCTTTTCTAGCTGAATATTCAGACGATCCGCTTCATCGGCCAACATCGAATAGATCGCCTGCTCAGCCCCCAGAGTTCGGATTCCCTGACTACTGAACTTAAAATGTAAAACAGTATAGGATTTTTCCCAATCCCAGTTATTTTCGATCCAAAGCCCTTCGAACAAATCTTTTCTACCTTCATACAAAGCTCCAAGGGTTGAAATCAATACCGATTTACCAAAACGGCGTGGTCTAGATAAAAAATAGTATTTCCCACTCGTGACAACACGGTGAATATGTTCCGTCTTATCTACGTACAAATACCCATGCTTCCGAATCTCCGAAAAAGTTTGTATGCCGATCGGTAATTTCATCCAAGGAAAAATTTTTACGTATTCCAGATCTTAAAAATAATGAAAATTCACGATATGATATGATTCGATTGGATATATGATTACGCAAGAGCCCAATACCTGAAACTCAACCCGTCGCTATCTTTATTAATATTTTGAACCCGTATAACGGATGCAACTCATCGAATCTTCCTAACCCGTTAAACCAAAGGCACAACATGCACCCCACCTAACCCATTACCCTGGTCCCAGCTTCCACACCTCATCCTGCACCGACTCCACCTTTTCCCACGAATAAAACAGCGGAAAATAGCGATCTTTTACCCAGGTATCAAATAAATTCCGGTAGTGCTTGTCATCGGGATTTCCGCCCTGGCCAGGTGCGTTCGTCCCCAGACAATGATCCCAGTCTTTGGTGTCGACAATAATTCGAAAAGAAGCACCGGAAGTCTGATTATCCCCACTTGCCGTATTATTTACCGTGTAGCTGTTGCCACCGCGAATGGCGGGACCAACGTCCAGTTTTTGGCGCCATTCATTATTCACGGCATTACTCAGCGGATGTTTGATGTAGACGTGCTTGTAATTCAATTGGCCGTATTGCCACTGAGAAAGATCATCCCCGAGTTTTTCACGTAATTCCTGCACTGCTTCCTCCATACTTTTCAGTAGCAGCTTATCCCTGCCTGCAAGCGGATCTTCACCAAAGGTGCCATCCGGTAAAACCAGCCAGTTGATGACCTTATACATTTGCAAATAGATATAGGAACGAGCTTCTTGTGGTATCATTTTTTCAGCCATATTCTCACGTAATTTACGTTCCCACATATTGTAAATGCCGGCAGCGATTGAATTAGGCCGCAATTGGTGGTCCCAATCCCGGAGGTAAGCAATGGCCGCATTAACTTGTTGGTTACTTGTTTGCAGGTTTTTCAATAATGGAACCAATTGACGGGCTGGTAAAGACAGATAATCCGTTTGCAATTCAGCCATATCCATTAAGGTGTGTTTACGCCCCGAGTCCAGGAATTCCCGTACTCGGTCCCCCCGGTAAGGATCTGACCAGGAATAGCCGATGGCGTCCATGTAGAGATACTCCTGGGGCGTTACATTTTCATTAGCGGTTGCAAAGTACCCTTCTTCCGGATTCAAAACATTAGGCTTGGCAATAATAGGCAAGTATCCTTCCCATTCGTAAGAACCATCACCCGGAACAGGTACCAAGCCACTCCAATTGCGCCGGATTGGTGCGATACCCACGGCTTGCCAGCCAATATTGCCTTCCCGATCCGCCCAAATCATATTTTCACCCGGAATATGGCTGTAATTACAAGCTTGTTGAAATTCCTCCCAATTTTTGGCCTGATCCATGCGTAAGCTCGCCAAATAAGGCGAACCACCAATTTCCATCCAACCACAACGCATGGCCATAGCTGAATTTTTACCCGCATCCTCATAAACTACTGGTCCATGTCGTGTATATTTTAGCGTTACGGAAACCGGTTCTTTGCCTTTAACGGGAATGGTCTCTTCAATTTCCCGCATGCTCTCCCAGGTACCATCGTACCAATATTGGCGGGGGTTTTCCGGGTTGGTTTTGTAGACATATAAGTCTTCCGCATCGGTGGCAAAAACCGTCAAGCCCCAGGCGCCGTATTCATTATGCCCGATGGATATGCCTGGAATTTCGGGCTCCCCTCCGCCGATAACATTCCAGCCGGGACCTACCAAGTGCGCCATATAGCGCAAGGAAGGAGCCGACTGGCGGCGGTGTGGGTCATTCGCCATCATGGGATAACCACTTTGGGTATGTTCGCCATTAATTACCCAATTGTTACTGCCGATGTTCCAGTATTCGTTTTTTTCGCGTTCCAGCTGGTTCTGAAAGTCAAGTTGGGCCAAATATTTATACTCCGCTTTATCTTTATTCTGAACGGCGGATATTAAGTCTTCCGGTTTAAATTGAATGGGCTGGCGAAAAGCATTGTACAGTTCAAGTACATCCTCGAACAATAAAGAGGGATCAATTTTAGGGTCGATGGTAAGATCGGGATCTCCAGGATGGAAGTAGGATAATTGCTTAACTTTTTGCGATCCCAGCATTGCTACGGCACGCGCTGTTTCCAACTCCGTACCGATATTCCCCAATAAGCCCTGATGGCGGGAAATGACGATCTCCGGCGTCCATTTTTGTGGTTGGATGCCTAATAAGCTGAATTCCGGCGGCAGCAGATCGGGGTTTTCTTTAGTCAGTTCAATGTAGGCATTGACGCCCTTTACAAAAGAAGTAATGATCAATGATCCGCGAGGGTGGTAGTAATTCATCTCCCGTTCGATATCACCTCTGAATTTAAATAACCGGGTACCGATATCGCGTTTCAACGCTCTTTCACCTAAAATTTCGGCAACGGTTCCGGTGGCTTGCCGGCGCCAGATCTCAAATTGGAATAAGCGGTCCTGAGCGGCGTAGAAACCCTGAGCAAAGAATAGATCCGCTTCTGTTTCTGCATAAATGTGAGGGATCCCCCATTCATCGACGATAATTTCGACTTCTTTTTCTAATCCTTGGATGGTATAGGAATGATCCTGGCCAATTAGTGCACCTGAAAGGATTAGCCATATAAACCCCAATAATAAAATACGTTTCGTAAACATGGTTACTCGTTTTGCCTGAACAATATTGGGAAGATAGGAAATTCTTTCGAGGTGACACCTAGGTGACACCTAGGGAGGCCCCCCATCGCCAACGAGGTAGTTAAAATTATTTAAAATCAATTTGATAATTACCGTATTCATAATCCGCACGTACAAAAGTCTTATTGCCCAAACTATCCACCCGGAAGCTTTTCCTTCTTTTGTTAAATAAAATGTCCCCAGCCCTTTCAAAACTGATATTATCAATAATATTGGCGTGATCGGAAGATTGCACCCAGTTCGCCACAATTTTTCCGTCATCACTATCAAAATAGTAACGCCAGGTATCCGAAGTGCTGTGATTATCAAATTCAGTAGCATCATAGGACACCTTGATCATTTCTACTACTCGATTGTCTTCCAGGGTGTCCAAGCCTTCGTATGCAATCGCCGCGCCAGGATCTAACAGCTTAAAAGGCATACTTATGACGTAAGTGGAGGTATTAACTGCTTTCGCTAAAGCCTCCTGGGAGACCTCGATTGCTTCTCCATTCACCATCCGGCGATATTCTCCGTTTTCGTATATTGTTTGGATCAAAGTGCCATCCTCCTCCGACTGAATTTCAATTTTCAAAGGATCATATTGGTAATCATGTATTTGCTTAAATGACTTTTCTACTTCTCCCGATTCCAACAACAGGTCAAAATTCTTAGTATAACGCAGCCGCTTGATTGCTTCCCACCGTTCTATTCCTCCCGCATTTTCTATCGATCTTCTGATAATGGCCCTTGCTTTTACATCCTCGATATGAGCGTATCGATCTAAAGTTTCGACCGTTTCTTCAGGAGCAGAACAGGCCGTCGACAAGAAATATAAAACAGGTAAAAAATAGCGTAATTGAAACATGATTTTCTAATTTTTTGGGTAAACCCCATAGCCCTCCACGTAGGGCCCTTCTGGGCAGGTTAAGCGTTAATTTATAGTATCGAGTTAAAGAACGCTTGAAATCT
>CAZHNG010000187.1:0-13395 GCA_964533785.1 uncultured Saprospiraceae bacterium
TTGTCCCTCTTTAAATAGCGCTCCCTTATCAAATTTTTTCTCGGAGAAAATGGACAAGATTTCCTGAACCTCGCGATCTCTAGGCTTTTTTACTCTTTGGTATATGAAATCTTCAAATTGGGTTTTCATGATTTCCAATTGGTAGCTTTTAAAATAAAATTAGCGTTTGTGTTTATTAGTGCCTTTTTTGATGGATTATCAAACACTTAAAATGTTATGTCAAAGGTCCAAATTTTAAAACCCCATCAAGAAAAAGAACGTTCCCAACCCCTACTTTTCCTTCCCCACCACCTTATCCCGGTAAGCCTGCCACGCCTTAAAAGAAGCCACATCCGCTTCGTCGAAATTCATTTGTTGACCAGTATCACCATCCATAGCGTAAGCCCCAAACTGATCACAAATCGCTTTAATTATCGAAATGGGAGCTTCCCCACTTCCTCTGATTTCCAGCATCAAATACCGGGGATCCTCTTCCTCACTATCCAGCCTTAGTGAAATGGAATAGCTTTCTTGCCGGTATGAAGCCCAGCCTTCGCTATCAAAGAAAATACCCGGCAAAATGGATTGTAGTCTATCAATTACCTCTAAGCGGTCGCCAAGCAGACCTATTTCTGCCTTTTCTAATTCATCTACAGGTGTTTTTGAAATGAATACGGGCCAACTCATAATTTTGAAAATATTTTCAATACATCAAATTATCATTTTTAGCCTTTTTGGGAATTTGCTGAATAGCATCCCAGTGCTCAACGATTTTACCATTTTCATCAAACCGGAGAAAGTCCATCGTGACGTACTCTTCATTGCCGGGCCATACCTGATGAGTGTGCAACGCTACCAGATCTCCTTCGGCCACACTGCGTACAAATTCGATCGATTTGTCCGGATACTCCTCCTGCATACGTTCGAAGTAGTCGATGAACCCTTGTTTGCCGTCCTCTACATCCGGGTTGTGTTGTATATATTCGGCGCCTACGTATAATTCAACGGCTTTTCGGGGATTGCATTCGTAGGCGGTACGGTAGAAATCAATAGCGTTTTGTTTGTTGCGTTCTAATGGGTTTTGCATAGGATTGGTATTTGATGAATTTAATTTTTGGATTGATGGAATGTTTTCTGCTTTTTTGGGTTTTCCGGTAAAACCTGTGCATCCACCTCCACTAAAGCCCCGCCCAACACAAAATGAACGAAAGTCCGGATGGATGTGGTATCAAAGGCTTCCGCCAAAGCCATTTTACTAAGGAAAAACCAGCTCCCCAGTTCCTGCGCCTTACGCTTCCAGTTTTTGGGCTCGCCGGCAAAGCCGCTATTCTGAATGAGGAGGATACCATTATCGGTAATCAGTACCCAATCGACAACCGTTTGGAAAAATCTTTCTTGATAAGCATAGGTGAGCGATTGCTTCCTAATGATCCGTTTAGGCTGAAATGTTTTACGAATATATTTTTGCCATTGATCGCCCTGGTCCAGGAAGTCGTGTGGCGCGATAAATTCCCCCAGTTCGTAGCCCTGAATGAGTCGTTCGGCCATGGCCATTCGCACCTCGCTAGGTTCATTGGGATTATCCGCTATCAAAAATGATTTGAGGGCTTTCGCCAATTGGTAGGGCACTACGTCGAAGGGTAGTTGCCAGATTTTGTAGTATGCCTGGTGCGGACGGGTTTGGGTCAAAAGATCATCGATCAGTTTCTTCTCTTTATGGAGGTCAATAGCCGCGTTGGGAAAGTCAACTTTGCCGGCAGGGGCAGTAAAAAATTCGAAGGGAGGTTCTTCCGATTCCGTATAGGTAAAGTCTTTATCGTAGACGAAGATCTCCGTTTGTTTGTTGATCCAATGGCCTTCCCATTCCCAGGGGGTATCGACATGATCTTTATCCAGTGTAGGTACCTCTTCTTTTCCCTGGTGCCAGGTACGGTTCAGCCAACGGGTCGGAACATCGCGGGAAGGCAAGACCAGGTAATCTCTTGCTCTGGTCATTCCCACGTAGAGCAACCGGGCTTCTTCGGTTAGCGCCTCCTCCTGAGCAACCTGGTAAGCTTCGCTTTCTTTGATCCGTTCTTCCAAAGCGGAATTGATGATGATCCGGTCGCCGTAAGGATTGACCCAATAGCGCAGCCATCTATTTCCCAGAATATTGTCAAAATCAATCGCCGATTGTTCGTTGACCAGGTTGATGCCAAAAACATTCGACCGGAGCCGGTTTTCCAGGCTGTGGCAGATTACGATGGGCCACTCCAGCCCTTTACTGCGATGGTAGGTCAGGACATTGACGGCTTGGTCATTCTGACCGAAACCTTGTGCATCCTGCTCCTCTTTTTCTAAACGGTTTAACCACAACAGGAAACCTCCCAGTGAAGCGGACATGTGGAGACGGTTGCAATTATCTTCGTATTGAATAGCCAGTTTGCGCAAAGCTTCTACGTTTTCCAATCTTTGCCCGGCATTCCCCCAACCGATAATGATGTGCCGCAACTGCAGTTCTTCCAACAAAAAATTCAACAGTTCGGCACTGGTCATATCTCTCGTTAAGAGACGTAACGCATCCAGTTGATGCACAAAACTTTCTTCTTCCGCCCAGTTGATGAAATTATTGCCCTGCTCCTTTTTTTCCAGGTAATGCAGACGGTTTTCAATCACCTCTTCGATACTCATACCGGCTGCGAGGATCAAGATCTCCGCTACCGATAAGGAATCGTAGCGATTGAGCAGATATTTCAAGCAGGCCAATACCAGTTTAGCTTCCGCTGTTTGGAGGAGGCCGTTACGGGCGATGGCCGCTTTGAATCCAGTGCGGTTAAGAGCTTCCGCTATGGCGAGGCATTCGCTGTTGGTACGGCATAAAATGGCCACATCACCGGGTTGGGCGGACCGGTACTGGTCGGAACCCTTGGGTAATACCTGGATATTGCCTGCTAACAATTTCTTTAAGGATTCCGCAATGCAATTTTCCATCCATGGTTTTTTTGGGGAACGTTTTCCTTCGTATTCAAAGTGCCAGTGGATGATGGCATCGTCGAGTTCTATGGGTTCATTAGCATTGTTAATACTATCGGGAGCTGCGATCTTGGTCCGTTTGGGCTTTAAAGCTACTTGCTCCGGAGGAATTTGCGCAAAAGCCTTGGTAAATAAAGCATTTACCGCGTAGACGATATCTTCGCGCGAACGCCAGGAATAAACTTGAATATCTTCCGGTTTAACTCCTCCGGCTTCTTTGATGACTGCCTGCATTAAAGCCGGTTCCGCACCTCGGAATCCGTAAATGGATTGTTTAGGGTCGCCAACCCAAACCGACTGTCCAGCCAATTTAGACAGTTTAATAAAGATCTCCAGTTGAATAGGGCTGGTATCCTGAAATTCATCAACCATCAAAAGGTCCAGCTCTTTGGCCAGGATCGCTTTTACCCTGGGATGATCCAGCAATTGATTGACCAGCACCTCCATATCCGTATAATCGATCAGGCCACGGCTTTTTTTATAGGATTCAAACTCCTGAATGGAAGCTATCGCCAGGTCAAATATGTGATGGATAAACTCCTCGATGTCACGATGAAAAGTAGCATTAGCCAAGTGTCTGTTCGCAAATAGTTTCAAGGAACTATAGTCTTCTCTACTCTTTGCTCCCGGATCGGATTTGCTGATCTTTAGCCACTGGTGCCAGTGTAAATATCCTCTCAGCTTTAGTTGTTCTTTGAGCTGCTTGAGGTTCCGTGTCAGATCACCCGTTTTTTTTGTAGCATCTTCGTTATTGGCAATAGCCTGGATCGTTTCTTCCAGTAAGACTAACAACTGGTTATTCCATTCTTCTTCAGCAAGATCTTCGGGATCATCAAGGAAAGTCCGGAAAGTAGCGAAAGATTTCGTTTTACTATCGGCCAGGACATCAGCGGAAAAATCATTGGTACGGGCGATCTCTGCTAATTGGCGCACCTCCCTTCTCCAATCGTAGTGCCCCCGTTTGTGCAAGCCCAGTTTATCGCACAATGCTTCTACTTTTTCCACCCGTTCCTGGGTCAACACGACGGATAAGGACTGGTTGAACATCATTTGCTGGTCTTCATCGGCCATGATGCTGACCTCCGGTGAAACACCCGCTTCGTAAGCAAATCGCTGTAATAGTTTCACCCCCAACCCGTGTACCGTACCGATCAGTGCATTGGTTAGTGCTTCTGCTTCCTGCATCAACCCAGCTTCGAGCAATCGAATGCGGACACGCTCCTGCAATTCTGCTGCCGCCTTTTTGGTAAACGTTGTCGCAATAATTCCCGAGGGCCTCACCCCTCCGCTCAGGAGTTTGACCATTTCGCTGGTCAGGCGGTAAGTTTTTCCGCTACCGGCACCGGCGGATATGATTCGGATGCTCATTGTCTAAAATTTATTCTTCCACATCATACTTTCAACGGGCTTATCCGTTCTATTGATGTATTTGGCATCGGGTTTTTTATTGTAGTAATTTTCAATCTCTCCGTCTACGCGGAAATAGATCAGCTGACCGATGGGCATCCCTGCGTACACTCGTACCGGGTGGGTACAGGAAATTTCCAGCGTCCAGGTATTGCAAAACCCAACATCGCCTTTACCGGCAGTAGCGTGAATGTCAATGCCCAATCGTCCGACACTGGATTTACCCTCTAAAAAAGGAACGGCATTATGGGTCTCCGTATATTCCACCGTTACACCCAGGTAAAGGGTATTGGGATGCAAGACGAAACCGCTCTCCGGTATTTTTATATATTCGATCGGATTGTGTTTCCTGGCATCCAGGATATGATCCTTATAGATAGCCAGGTTCTCTCCTAAATGTACATCGTAGGAGTTTGTCCCCAAACGATTACGGTCAAAAGGTTCAATGACGATCTCACCGGTGGCGATCCCTTCCAAAATTTTTTTGTCGCTTAATATCATTCGTTTTTTACTTTTTATACGCTAGATGTATTGACCTTTCAACTTGTGTAGCAAGGTACTCACTTGACCTCGAGTGGACAAAGAAACGCTAAGGGTGAAATCTTTGCGCTTCTTCGCGGTGAATAAATTATTGTCTCCTAAGTTCAATTGTCAATTATGCTAGATATATGGACGCTTCAACCTATTACTCTTCGTTGCCCTCTAGGTTTCAATCAAATTTTGAGCAACGAAGTTGCGAAAAATCACTCCCCCTCCACCACCTCCCAAACAATCATACTCCGGTCATCACTGCAAGAAACTAAATAATCATGATAACCAAACCAAAATAGGTTATTTACGGAATTGATATGTCCTTTATCCCGAATTGTTTCCACGACTTTAAGCAATTTAAAGGATTGCGCATCCCAGATCTTGATCGTTTTATCGCGGCTACCCGTTGCAAACCAATGGCCCTTAGGATGAAAGACAATACTATTGATGGTAAACCAATGCGCTGGTTGTTGATTGATCAACTCATAGTTCTTATTAAGATCCCATACTTTGAGCATAGCATCCCGGCCGCCGCTGAGCAGATATCGATGATTAGGATGGTATTTTGCGGTAAATACCGAATTCTCGTGGGCTTGAGGCAATCTTTTCTTCAGTGCCAATGTAGTAGCGTCCAAAATATAGATCCCATTATCGCTGGAACCAACCACCAATTCATTGCGGTACGCAGAATGATCAATCGAACGTAGCGGCTGATTACTCAACTGATAGCTCTCTAAACTTTGGACGGGGTCGATTTGCCATTTGGTCAAAACGCCCCCACCGCCAATACTAAAAACAAAGTTTTCAACCCGCACCAGGCCGAAAGTGCCTTTTTGGTGGTGGGCAATATTCTTGGTTTGCTCAGGATCCTGCAAATCCACCCAATGTATCCCTCCGTTCATATTACCCGCTACTACCATTTCATGGTCCGGCAACGCCAATAAAGCGAAGATCTGCGTTTCCACTTTTGCGATTAATCGGCCCAATTCGGGATCATCAAAATTCCAGCGAACAATCCATCCATCACCTGCTCCCGAAAGGAAATGGGATGGCAGATCATGGGGAATAACCGCGAAAATTGAAGCGTTGTGGCCGGTAAGTTGCGCAACTTTTTTGACTTGTAGGGTGATAGACATTTATCCTTTATTTATTATTTTAAGTTCGATATTTAAACGTTGGATACGCTAGAAGCCCAACCTCGGAGGTTTTTTCAGTTGGTATCCCCAAGCTTAATGGCTAATACATCCAGCGTCTAGCTATACTGCCGGGTAAACTTGGGATAAAAGGCTTTTACTCACCGCAAAGGCCACGAAGAACCGCTAAGAAAAATGACCTTCGCGTTCTTAGTGATGATTGAAATTTTCCCCAAGCTTAATGGCCAATACATCGAGCATCTAATTTAAATAAAATTAAATATATTGCGCCAATGGCTTTATTAACACACAAGTTAATCCATCCGGCAGGTGAAGTAGGCATCTGGGAAATTACTGAATCGGAAGCGTTTTTACTTTCAAAGATCGGTCTATTTCCGGAAGAGCAAGCCCAGTTAGATACCATTAAAGGTCGTAAACGCATTGAATGGTTAGCCGCAAGGTACCTGGTGCACACCATGTCGGGGCGTCAGGACCGAGGCGTTTTTCTCAAAGATGAATTTGGAAAACCCCACCTTGAAGGTTCAGTTTTCGACATTTCCATCAGTCATTCGCATGGCATGGCAGCGGCCATTGCTGCGCCTTTTCCCGTAGGGATCGATATTCAGAAACTGATCCCTAAAATTGGGAGGATCGCTCCCAAGTTTATGACACCTAAAGAAAGGGCCTCCCTCTCCAATCTGACCGAAATCGAGCACATGCATGTCTATTGGGGGGCCAAAGAAGCATTGTATAAAGCCTACGGTCGCCGGCAGCTGGATTTTTGTCAGCACATCCTCATTGAACCCTTTGAATTTGACCTGAATTCCGGTATTTGTTACGGCCAGGTTAAAAAGGACGATTATCATCGTTGTTTTACCTTGCGGTACGAGAGGGTAGGGGAGTATATTTTGGTTTATACGGAAAGGGGGTAGGTAGATCAAATTGAAAGATTCCGTATATTTCCCCTAAAAAACAGAACAAAACAATGTACAGACCATATTTATTCTTTTTCGTCCTATTACTATTCTTCCAGTGTCGTCCGGTTGAAAAAGAGCCGGCGCTTCCTACTGTCAGCAGTGATTACGAAGATCTCACCCAACTATTTGCAACGTGGCGGGAATTTGAACGGCCGCCATTGAGAGACGGGGCTCCGGACTATACCGCAGCCACCTTTGAAAAGCGCTGGCCACAATTCAAAACCTTACAATCCAGGTTGCTGGCAATGGATACTACGGGCTGGACGGTACCTCAGCAAGTGGACTGGCACATCGTCTGGGCGGAAATGAACGGCTACGATTTCAACCACAATATCTTAAAACCGTGGGCACGCGATCCCGCATTTTACAAATCCTTATGGAATTACCGCAGTGATGTACCGGCTCACGAAGGACCTACTCACCACATGACGACCGAGCTCTGGACTTATACTTTTCCTTTAAGTCCTCCTGAGCAAAAGCGCCTGATGGATGATCTTTCGGTCATTCCTCCGCTGAACGAACAGGCCAAACTCAATCTTACGGGAAATGCCCGCGATCTTTGGATAGCCGGTATCCGGGATATTCGCAGTCAGAGAGAGGGGTTAAAAAATATACTGGAACGCCCGGGTGTTAGGGAAGCTGCCGAATTGGTCGCAGCCATTGAAGCCGCCGTTGCCTCAACGGATGACTTGGTGACCTGGCTTGAAACTGAAGCCGGATCCAAAACCGGCCCTTCCGGTATCGGCAAAGAAAACTATACCTGGTATCTCCAAAATGTACACCTGGTCTCTTTGACCTGGGAAGATGAGGTGATGCTTTTGAAACGGGAACTCGCCCGGGCCTGGTCTTCCCTAAAGCTGGAAGAACACCGCAACCGCAAGTTGCCGGAACTCGTAGCCGTCGATTCTCCCGAAGCTTACGACAGGCTGGCAGAACAAGCTGCGCAAAGCTTAATCAACTTTTTAGATCAGGAGGAAATGGTGACCGTCAAAGAATACTTTGATCCAGCACTCCGGGAACACCTGGGACAATTCATTCCCCAAGAAAAACGCAACTTTTTTTGGATAACCGTCCATTACGATCCGCGACCACTTTATTCCCATTTCTATCATTGGTTTGAATTAGCCCGGATGGACACCGAACCCCACACAAGCGAAATTCGCCGCGGCCCGTTACTTTACAATATTTTCGATTCCCGCAATGAAGGCATGGCCACTGCCGTAGAGGAAATGTTCATGCAAGCCGGGTTATACGATGATAATCCACGGGTGCGGGAGATCGTTTATATCATGATCGCTCAACGGGCGGCCCGGGGCCTGGGCTCGTTGTACGCTCATGCCAATGAAATGACGATGGAAGAAGCAGGCGGTATTCATTCGGAATACACTCCCCGCGGCTGGATGAAGACAGAAAAAGAACTACTCCTTTTTGAGCAACATTTGTACCTCCGTCAACCGGGCTACGGTACCAGTTACATCACCGGTAAATATTTGGTTGAAAATGCAATGGCTGAATTTGCCCGGATGAAGGAAGCCCAGAGGGAACCCTTTGTGATGAAAGCTTTTTTTGATGGATTGAACACCATCGGTAATATTCCGATCGCGCTGGGCCATTGGGAGATGACGGGGTTAAATGATCCGATAAAAGAGATTATGGAAAGCAACCAATGACGATAAGTAAAGTGCAAGTTAAAATTTAAGGTATGTGGATGGACAATTATAAGTTATGCTTATTACACACTCTCCTGACGTTTACAGTCAGGACGATAAATGTCCTGATCGCAAGCATCAGGACCCTCACAATCAATCACACACAGTCTAGCATCTAGCATCTTATATCTGGCTTCTCACTTATTGAACAAGTCTATTGAGAATTAAAAAGCCTAACCAAATAATAATATCCAGGCTTTAGGTAAAAAAATAATTAGCCCAACGACCGCGGCACCGATCGCCACTAATAAAACCCCTCCGGCTGCAGCATCTTTTACCCGTCCGGCCAAAGGGTGAAAATCAGGAGAAACCAGGTTCGTCAGGTGCTCTAATGCAGTGTTAAAGGCTTCGGCAGCCAAAACCATAGCGATCGCCAATATAAGTACACACCATTCTATCAGGGAGATGGAAAAAAAGAATCCTGCCACCAATACGATGGTCATAATGGTAAAATGGACCTTGGCGTTTACCTCGCTTTTGTACATGTCGACAATCCCGGCGTAGGCAAAAACAAAACTCTTAAAAACTTTATTTATATCCATTTATTATTGATTAATCACCCAATGAGTAGACTCCCTCATTTTTATTTTTAAGTTCGATTGTTTGACCAACAAAAATCAAATTGGGAATTACTGAAGAAAAAGGTCTTCTTTCAAATGTCATACCGAATTCAATCCTGCCACTGATCGCCAGCATTTGGCATCTAATCTACTCCAAACGGCCAGCTACCACAATAGTTTCCTTATCCACGGTCACATTCCCATCTCCGTCAAATAATTCTAACCAAAGGATGTAAATACCGATCCGGGCCCGTGAATCTTCATTGGTTACGCCGTCCCATTTAAAAGAACCGCTATTACCCAACAGTTCGTTGCGCAAAAGATCATATATCTCCCGACCATTAACATCAAATATCTTGGCGTTGAGGACGTATCCTGGTTGATCGGTTTCGTAGCGGAGCAACAGTACATCCTGAAAACCATCGCCATCGGGAGAAATCGTTTTTTCGGGAATCTGGATAATTTCATCGACCAAACTTTCTGCCGGGAAAAATTGTGAATTTGCTAATCCAGGCGTAGCAAAACCAACAGTTGCTGCTGCGGTGTGCCAGTTGCCGGGATCATTGGTAGGGGCATCAAAACTGATCCTTTCCAGGGATACTCCTTTTTCATCTTCTAATAAGGCATAATGTAGATCCTCGGAATAATCAAAAGCGTCGATGATGGTATTTTCAAAACTTAGCGTCACATTACCGGCCCGAGCATCTAAAGTGGGCAGGTCATTGGACAAAAAACTAGTGATCGGGGCCGTATTGTAACGGCTGATTATATCATCCGGCCGGTCAGTAATTACCGCATAAGCATTGGGAAAAAGTAGAAAATCAGTATCGATAGATTGACGGGCATTACCACTCGTTTTTTGGTCGTTGATGATATCTAGTCCATTCAGGTTGAGGATTTTGTCTGACACATTATACGCTTCCACAAAATCTTCACCGCCGGATTCGGGATTGAACAGTACTTCGTTGATGATTAGATCGCCTGGTTCCATCGGTTCTGCGATGCCGAAGGAGAGGCGAATATCCGATAAGATGTTGTTCCCCAAGCAGTCCGTAATATTCGTATTTACCGTTATTTCATAAACCGTTCCAGTAGTTAAGGCTTGATCAATAGTAAGTAGAATTTCTGCTGCTGCCCCCATCACTGAAGATGCCTGCAAGATGGTAATACCATTATTAATGGAAAAACTTTCAAGGGTCACCGAAGCGGGGTCAATATCTTCATTTAAGGTTAACAGTACTTCAAAATCACTTAAAGGAACAGCCTTTAACAATAAAGGCCCCTCCTGATCTGGTGTTAGTCCTTGCCAGGAATTGACACTACCGGGGGTTCCTCCCACTTCAGCAATGGATGCCCGCCAATTACCGGCACAGTCATAAGGTCCTTCCGGATTAATCAATTCCAGAGAGTACCCCCCGTTGTCACGGGTATCATCCTGGTACCATTCATCAGAATAGGATAGATTGAAAACAGGATTACCACCAGCATCTATCAAAGATAATTCATCTCCGCTATTGGTTAGGGAAGGGAAAGAAGAGATCCCAATAACGGCTCCGAATGATTCAAATTGCTCAATGGCTTCTTCATCGGTCACTATAACATATTCTTCCGGTAATAAAACAAAATCAGGTAGTAATTGGGGCGTTCCACCACTCGAAAAACCGAAGTTTTCCAGTTGGATGACCTTTTCACTCCGGTTGTACAATTCCACGAATTCAAATTCCGGCAAACCAACCGAAGGGTTGGGATCTGGAAACACTTCCGTAATAATAATATCATTGAAAGCAGCATCGTCAAACTTTATAAAACTGAAAGACGCCGATAAGTCCGCCACAATATTTCCGGCAATATCCTGAACATTATTTACCGTAACCCGGTAATTTTGTTGGCTAATTAAAGGGGTATTTAAAATAAGCAATACCTGAGCCGGATCATCGGCACTTAGCGTCGCCGTTAAAGGAGTTCCGATGCCATTATCGATCAAAAAATTTTCCGGCACTACTGACGAAGCAAGGATTGGTTCGCTAAAAAGCAAACTGATGGTTTGCTCATCTATCGCCAAAGCTTCCAGTAAAGAGGGCGCTTCCTCATCTGCCTGCAGCGGATCAATGAAGACGTCGTCAAAACCAAAAGCATCATTTCTCGTACTGGTGTAGCTGCATACTACGCCAAAAAAATTGGCAGTGGGATAAGTACTATCTGCTGTTTCTCCCTCCAGTTGGAAGTTTTCTCCTCCCTGATAATCCGCCAGAAGCCTCCAAATACCCTCGGTCGTCCTTTCTATTCTGATATTGACCATAACCGGATCACTGGCAACAGCACCGATGGCACCACCGATCAATAAACGGTCCACACCGTTTTCCCTGACGTAGAATTCCAGGGCGTCGTCATTGCCGGAAATACCTCCGACCTTCAAATAATAACCGTCAGGATCCGTACTGAGGTCACCATTTTGGGCAGCCAGGTAGACCAGGGCAAAATTTGATCCGGAAGGGGAGAAATCCAGCATGACCTTTATTTGCCAGGTCGTCTTTGCCAGGGTACCGGTAGGCGCCTGCGTCGCCAGATAGGCTTGATTGGTTGCGACATCTTCATCATTTAACCTTAAAACACCTTCCTCCACAGTAAATAAATCCGTATCCCCAAACCATTCGCTTAAGTCGCCATCAGAAAAATCATCGATATACTGAGCATTAACCCCAAAGCAAGTGACCATAAAAAAGAGAAAAACAACATTCGTTTTCATAAAAAATGTTTAGATCCGTGCATTGAACGGGAAAAATTATGATTTTTGCGCCTGAATTTTTGAAAAATATTTCTCGTCGCCATAAATATAAGCAATATGCGAGTAGCAATCGTTGGAGCCACCGGACTGGTAGGCTCAGTCATGAGAGAAGTGATCCAGGAACGCAATTTTCCAGTAAGTGAGTTATTACTGGCGGCTTCCGAACGGTCGGTCGATCAAATCTTGAAATTCAAAGACACCGATCTGAAAGTGAAAAGCATGGAAGCTGTATTGCATGAAAAACCGGACATTGCCTTGTTTTCGGCGGGTTCAGGCGTTTCCAAAGAATGGGCGCCCAGGTTTGCTGAAGCCGGCACTACGGTTATTGACAATTCTTCCGCCTGGAGAATGGATCCAACCATCAAATTGGTCGTCCCCGAAGTCAATGCCCATTCTTTAACGGCAGCGGATAAAATTATCGCCAATCCCAACTGTTCTACTATACAAATGGTGGTAGCACTTGCCCCTTTGCACCGGGCCTATGGTATTAAACGGTTGGTCATTTCTACCTACCAGTCTTTTACGGGAACGGGTATCAAAGCGGTAAAACAGTATGAACTTGAAAAAGAAGGCTTTGTGCCTAGCGACGAGGAAATGGCTTATCCGCATCCCATCTTCCAGAATTGTTTGCCGCACTGTGATATATTCCTTGACAATGATTATACGAAGGAAGAGATGAAGCTGGTGAACGAAACGAGAAAAATCCTGGATGACCAGCATATAAAGATCACGGCCACTGCAGTAAGAGTCCCCGTCAGCGGCGGTCATTCCGAATCCGTCAACGTTGAATTTGAGAAAGCCTTCGAAGTCAATGATATCCGAACCTTGCTTTCGCAATCAACGGGTATTCAGGTACTGGATGATCTGCAAAACTTTAATTACCCGATGCCTCTGTTTGCCAAAGATAAGGACGAGGTATTCGTAGGAAGGATAAGAAGAGATCATTCAATAGATAATGGGTTAAACCTTTGGATCGTATCAGATAATTTGAGGAAGGGGGCAGCGACCAACGCGGTTCAGATTGCAGAATTTCTGTTGGAGAATGGAATTGGGGTTTGACTTAATCACTATTTATCTATATATTTTGATCTTAAACAATAATCCGGGAATGTAAAGTAAGGTTTTCTGACCCATGATTCATGCAAAATGGGTTTAACGAAATTTTCCTATTTTTGAACAGGTCACTTGTAATTGTAAAAAAAACGGACTACACCATCGATCGCAACATAAAAATGTTGTGCGTTATATAATTGGACTTTTGACGCTAGACGCTAGATTTTAGACAACAAAACGCTGATATTC
>CAZHNG010000188.1:0-13389 GCA_964533785.1 uncultured Saprospiraceae bacterium
CCGCCATACTTGCCCCTAATTCCTGGTATTCGGTATTTTCAAAATATTTCCCCAACTTCATGAGGTTCCACAACATCGTAGAATTGCCGGAGGGTGTTGCTGAATCGTAATATTCTTTTTTCCGGAGTATAATATCTTGCTGTTCCTGGTGTGTATAATAGAACAAATTATCGGTTTGATCAAGAAAGTTTTTGATAACAAACTGACAATATTGGTTTGCGTGTTCCAGATAAGATAAATCGAAAGTAACCTCGTACAAATTGATCAAGGCTTCGATAAGGAATGCATAATCATCCAAGAAAGCGTCATACTGTGCCTTTCCGTCTTTAAAGGTATGATATAGGTTAAGACTACCTTCCTTTTTAAAGGCTTGCAGCAGAAAATTCATATTTTTAACGGCTGTTTCCCTGTATGCCGGGATTTGTAATGCCCGGTAAGCTTTGGTGTAGGCCGAGCAAAGCAGGGCATTCCAGCCCAGCAAAATTTTGTCGTCCAAACCCGGTCTGACCCGATTAGCCCTTGCCGATAACAGCAACTCTTTTTGTTTAGAGAACAGTTCTTTCAGCTCACTTCCCGAACGGTTGTTTTTTCGGGAAAATTCGGCCAGGCTTACTGGGCGATTCAGAATGTTTTTTCCTTCCCAGTTTCCGTTTTGCGTAACATCGTAAAATGCACAGAACAACCGGGCATCGTCATCCCTTCCCAAAACTTGTTCGATCTCTGTTTTATCCCAGACATAGAACTTACCTTCTACACCTTCGGAATCAGCATCAAGTGCGGTGTAAAAACCGCCCTGAGCATCTGTCATCTCCCTGCCAACAAAATCGAGGGTCTCAACAATCGATTCCTGAAAAACCGACGAACGGGTCAATAGATACACATCCGCGAGAATGGAGACCAGCAAAGCATTATCATACAACATTTTTTCGAAATGGGGCACGAGCCATTCTCTATCGGTAGCATAGCGAGCAAAGCCCCCCCCAATCTGATCGTAAATACCGCCTCGGATCATTTTTTCCAAAGAAAAAACCACATGATCCAATGCTGCCTTTTCTCCAAAGAAAAAATAATAATCCATTAAAAATTCGAGGTTCATGGTTCCCGGAAATTTGGGGGCACCACCAAAGCCACCGTGTTTTTCATCAAATCTGGCAACGATCTTACCATAGATCTCTTTTCCGGTTTCAGCGGGGAAAGCAGTATCGGACTGAACATCTAAAACTTCCTTGCTGGTAAATATGGTTTCAGATCTTTTGATCACCTTCATTAACTGTTCCGCCTGTTCTTCAACCGTTTGACGTTTGTTGCGGTATACATTTGAGATATGTTCCAGTACCTGCAACCAGGACGGGCGATTGTACAAAGGCCGCGGCGGATAGTAAGTACCTGCATAAAAAGGCCTTCCGTCGGGCGTCAAAAAACAATTAAGCGGCCAGCCTCCGGAACCGTTTATTGCCTGGCAGGCCTCCATGTATATTTGATCGACATCCGGCCGCTCTTCACGGTCTACTTTGATATTGACAAAATGTTCATTCATGTACCTGGCTGTCGCTTCATTTTCGAAGGACTCCCTTTCCATAACGTGGCACCAGTGACAGGTAGAATAGCCGATACTTACTAAAATAGGTTTATCTTCTGTTCTTGCCAGCTCGAAAGCCTCCGGTTTCCAGGCATACCAATCAACTGGGTTATGAGCGTGTTGTAATAAATAAGGACTGGTTTCAAATTGTAAACGATTCAAAGGAATGGATTTTATTTTGCAATGTCTAACAAAAGCAGACCGCACTTAGTTGATCATTCATCTAATTCAAAAAGGAATACTGCTCCCATTAAGGGAAGCGTAGATTCACTCCTAACCAAGTAACGCGGTTTCTCAACGGTAAACCATTTAAGATTGGTTTCTCCTCCTAGTTCTAATGCCCGGTTTTCTACTTTGTACGTTTCTATTTCTTTTCCATTGATCGTTAGGATTTCTCTGCCCACTACCTTTGCCTGGTAAGGGACAACTTGTTGAACTTGCGGATCAAAAACGAGATAAACCAGTTCATATCCCTCTTTCAGAGGCAACTGTTGCAGCGTTACAGTCCGGGCTACCCCTGCTCCCACGCAACGGCCATTACAGGTGACTCGGAAAGGGCGGTCTTGATTGGTGATCATCTTATCACCCATAATTTCTTCTTCGCTATATTTGATCACTATTTTCGCGGGGCCCTGGATCATTTTCTGCTGAATAGGCCGTAGCGTCCACTTCTCTAATAAGGCAACATCTTCGATTTCGCCCATCAAAGCTTTGGCTTTGTCTGACACCATCCACCGGCCGTCTTTTTCTTCGATTACCCTTTCGAAGCTAATGGGAATATTTTCATCACCCATAAATATGGTCATACGGTAGTAATGTTTGGAAGGGGTCAAATCGTCTTCAACGGCTGGAAATGTGATTTCCTCCCGATTCACTGTTACGGGTTTGGGCAGAGCGAGTTTTTGAACATTAACGGTAAGTTCTTCCAGTCTTTTTGCGATATGAGGAGGAATTGACTCCTGGTACCTGCCTCCCAAGTGCTTGGCCAGGAATTTTTCCATTGCAGCAATAAAGGCCATATTGTTAATTGGATCGACAAAACCATGCCCTTCGTCCGGGGCCAGTAAATATTCTACGGGCAGGTTTAATTCTCGCAGCGCAATAACCACTTGGTCAGACTCCGCTTTTTTGACCCGGGGATCATTGGCTCCTTGAACCACTAACAGCGGTGCTTTGATCTGGTGCGCGTGAAATAACGGCGATTGACGTTTCAGTTGTGCTTTACCCTCCGGCGTCTCAGGATTTGCAATACGCTTGTAAAAAAGCTTTCTTACGGTTTCCCAATACGGCGGAATAGAAGCCAGCAAAGTCAATAAGCTTGAAGGCCCGACGATAGAAACTCCGGCGGCATACAGATCCGGCGTGAAGGTGAGTCCGGCGAGTGTTGCATATCCCCCGTAGGATCCGCCGACGATCCCGATACGTTTCGGATCCGCCAATCCGTTTTCAACCAGGTATTGCACACCTGCAGAAACATCATCCTGCATTTTCTCTCCCCATTGACCATTTGCGGCGTTTAAAAAAGCTTTTCCGTATCCCGTGGATCCTCTGAAGTTGGGTTGTAATACCAAGTAACCCCGATTGGCCAGGAATTGCGCATAAGAATCAAACCCCCAATAATCCCTTGCCCAGGGACCTCCGTGGACCAATAAAATGGCCGGCAGTTTATCGGTATCTTTTACGCTGGGGGTCGTGAGGTAAGCCGATATTTCCAGGCCGTCAAAAGATCTATACCTCACTGCCTGCATCGGCGCGAGATGTTCTTTTGGTAAATTAGGGCGTGGCCGGTATTGAAAAGTCAATGCTTGTTGGCTGCGGTCATACCGGTAAGCGGTACCTGGATCGACATCGCTATTGGCAAAAATGATCCATTGCAGTTCGTCTTTCGTGGAGGAACCAAACGATATTTCGGCCCTCCCCAATTGCGATTTTAAGTATTGGTAATCTTTTTCGTATTGTTCGTCTTTGAAGTAATAACGGGTCCTGTCGCCTTCATATACGGTTGCGATAAGCGTATCGGTCAGTTCAGAAAAAATGGCATTCCCAAAATCTACCCGTCCTTCCGGATCTGATTCCACAAACTCTTCTTCTCTGGTGACCGGGTTGAACAGGATCAGTTGGGAAAGATCCGTTTCTTTCCCCTTATTGGTAGCCATATATACCCGTTGACCGTCTTTGTGGTAACGCAAAACATGGCAATCTTCCTCTGCAGAACATTCATAACAAGGTTCCAGCCCCTTATCCGTAATAATAAGTACCTGAGTACCTCCTCCGTCAGTAGACCTGGTCGCCAAACGTAATTGGTCTTCCAAGTCAAAGATCCAACCGTTAATTTGTTCCGTATTTTCAAAACAAAGCGTACGTTCTCCCGAAGAAATACTTACTTTATAAAGGTCATGCCAGGAAGGTTCCCCGTCGTTCAACCCTATGTACAGCGAGTCTGGTTCGGTTTCAGGAACCCTTACTATGACCGCTTTTACATTTTCGATGGCTGTCAGATTTTTTGCCGCCGGAATTTTGGAAGTCTCATCAAAAGGATTGACCGCAAAAACATGAAAGTCCTCGTTCCCTCCTTTGTCCTGAACGTATAAGATATATTTACTATCATGACTCCAGAAATATCCCGGTATCGGACGAATCGTATCAGCAGTAATTGGTTTAGCTGATTCAAAAGGCGCCTCAATTGGTTTTATCCAAATATTCCGTACTTCTTGATACGGTTTGATGAAAGCCAGATATTTACCATCGGGAGAAATCTGACCCTGACTAATTTCTGGATTACCGAAAAATATTTCCCGGTCGATAATTGGAGTATTGTAATTATCCTTGTGGTTCATATTCAATGGATTGCCGATAGAATGCAAAATAGTGAAATAAATGCCGAAATCAGGGTCGAAAATCTCTCTTTTTTTCAAAAAACAAATGCAAAAAAGCACTGTAGTTTGTAAAATTTAGATCTTGTTGGCATTTAGAAGAGAAATCAAGCGCTGGTTTAAAATTTTTCCCGTTGTAATTTGTTAATGGAATAATCGATTTATTCCAGCAATTTCTCACGTGAAACGTACGGGGGTTGCCACCAAAAACACAAAAGCTCAAAATCCTCACAAAAAAGATTAGTGCAATTTTGTGTTCCTGTCTGCCCGTGACGGCACGGTCAAGCAGGCAGGATTGTGGTGATTTTTTCTACTTGTAAGTTCTACATGAGAAATTGCTGGATTTATTCACAAGACAAATCTATAAAACCGGAATTCAATGCTGAGAATATCCTTTCTTGTTTTCCTTGCCTTTTTTACGGTAAATTGTAACCGTCAAATTTCGGACATCAAAGAGCCGGAGCTGCCCGCCGTATTTCCCAATATCCAAATTGATTACCAACGATCGAGTTCTATCGGTCCTTGCGAGCCCAGTATTGCTATTAACCCTACTAATCCTGACAACCTGGTAGCTGGTGCTATCCTGGATTTAGCTTACTATTCCCAAGACGGCGGAAAAACCTGGGAGCGCCAGGTCTTAGAATCTCCTTACGGAGTTTGGGGTGACCCCGTCATTGGTGTGGATTACGATGGAAATTTTTATTATTCTCATCTTTCTGACCCTACCGGACTCAACTGGGCCAGTGAAGAAATACTGGACAGAATCGTTATTCAAAAATCGGTTGACGGCGGTAAAACCTGGAATGAAGGATCCTATACAGGCTTGAGACATCCTAAAGACCAGGATAAACAATGGATGGCTGTCGATCCCAACAACAACAACCTTTATTTGACCTGGACGGAATTTGATGACTACGGTAGCCGAAAACCAGCAGACCAATCCCGTATTTTGTTTTCTAGATCTACCGACCAGGGGGAGTCCTGGACGCCCGCCCGCGCTATCAATCAATTCAACGGAGATTGTATTGATGATGACCAGACGACGGAAGGAGCAGTTCCGGCTGTTGGGCCCAATGGCGAATTATACGTAGCCTGGGCGTATGATGAAAAAATCTACTTCGACCGTTCTTTGGACGCCGGAGAAACCTGGTTGAAGGAAGATATCGTCGTTGCCGATCAACCTAATGGCTGGACCATCGACATCCCAGGTATCAACCGTTGTAACGGAATGCCTGTAACGGCTGTTGACCTCAGCAGCGGACTGCACCGGGGAGCAATATACGTAAACTGGGCAGATCAAAGGAATGGTGAAAACGATACCGATATTTGGATCTCTAGATCGATGGATCAAGGAAATACCTGGACCAAGCCACTACGCGTCAACGATGATCCTCCCGGCAAACACCAGTTTCTAACCTGGATGAGCGTTGATCCTAAAACGGGTTTCATTTACATCGTATATTATGACCGGCGCAATTACGAAGACAACCGCACTGATGTTTTTATGGCCTATTCTACGGATGGAGGCCAATCCTTTAAAAATGTTAAAATTAGCGAGAAGCCTTTTACTCCGGTCTCTTTCACTTTTTTCGGGGATTACAATAATATCGCTGCCTATAATGGAAGGATCCGCCCTATTTGGACCCGATACCAAGATGGTAAATTAAGTGTTTGGACGGCGTTGATCGATATGGAGTGAGACGGGTTGAACGCGTTGAACGGGTTCTATTGGTAGGTGAACCTTGATTATTCGGCAAAGCTGCCTAAGATTTATAACCACGTAACTTCATAATCATATAACCAATAGAACAGGAATGGTAAGTTCCGGAATTATGCTCTCTGTCAATCCTGATATTTATCGTCAGGATTGTTTATCGCTTTCACGAGATCCTCCAATTCCCACGCATCTTCCAGCTTATAGGGGCCGATTCGAGTGCGGCACAGATCGCTCAGGTAAGCACCACTTTGGAGCAACTTTCCAAAATCATAAGCCAGGGACCTGATATAAGTACCTTTACTGCATTTTACGCTGAAGTGAATATCGGGCAATTCGATCTTTGTGATCTCAAATTCATAGATAAAGATATTCCGGGGTTCTATTTTTACCTCCTGACCGGCTCTGGCTTTTTTGTAGACAGGTTGGCCGTCTACTTTAATGGCCGAAAAAATGGGAGGCATTTGTTGCTGAGGTCCGATCATTGATTGTCGTACCTTCTCTATTAATTCAGTTGTAATATGATCGACCGGATAAGTTGCATCAATTTCCGTTTCGGCATCATAAGAAGGCGTAGTAACTCCGACGGTGATCACACCAGTATATTCTTTTTCAAGGCCTTGAAGTTCTGCCAGTTTCTTGGTGAACTTCCCTGTACAAACAATAAGCAGGCCGGTAGCAAGTGGATCCAGCGTACCCGCATGCCCCACTTTTATTTTTTTGATCTTTAGCGCCTTTCGAATCTGATAACGCAATTTATTGACGACATCGAAGGAAGTCCAGGTTTTGGGCTTATTGATCAGCAAAGTGGCTCCTTCTTTAAAATTGAATTGCATGAATAATCTGTAGTTAATTCAAACGCTAACTGTAATAGTAAAACCCAATTGAAATGGCCGCTACTACAAAACAATACAAGGAAAAGTAAGAAAGCTTACTCTTTTTTACAAGCTGGATCATCCATATACAAGCTATTAGACCGGTTATGAAAGCTGCGATAAATCCGGCGGTCAGTGGCACCCAATCAATATTGGCCGTTTCACTAAAAGCGCCATCCATGACATCTTTGGCAATTTTCCCTAAAATTAAAGGCACTACCATTAAAAATGAAAATCTCGCCGATCTTTCGCGGTCGATACCAAGTAAAACCGAAGTAGAAATAGTGGCCCCACTTCTTGAAATGCCTGGCAAAATAGCAATCGCCTGCGAAATACCGATAATGATTGCGTCAAAATACTGAACTTTTTTTTCGGTTCTTCTGGCCCGGTCAGCCAAAAAGAGCAACAAACCTGTGATGATGAGCATCAAACCAACTAATAGAATTTGCTGGCTGAATAACTGTTCTATTTGTTCTTCAAAAACAATACCTACAAAAGCTGCAGGTATCATCGACAAGATAATTTTCAGGGTAAACATAGTTTCTTCGTTCCAACTGAACCGAAACAAGCCTTTAAATATGGCAAGAATATCTTTTCTAAAAATTACGATGGTACTCAAGGCCGTAGCTGCGTGAAGTACAACGGTAGTCATGAGACTTTCCTCGGCAAGGCTATCGTCATTTAAGAAAAATTTCCCTAATTCCAAGTGCCCACTGCTGCTAATAGGTAAAAACTCGGTTAGCCCTTGTATGATTCCGAGGATAACAGCGCGTAATATGTCTTCCATTGAAAAAATTTTTATAGGAGGGGAAATAACTACCCGATGCCGGATAAACAAAACTGAGTATACGAGCTTAAAAGGAAAAATGTTCGTTCTTTAAAACAGGAAAAGAGACGACCTTTTTTTCGGGTTATATCATTTTTAATTTCTGATGGCATAAGCAGTCGAGCATAATCATTTCATTGGTAGTCCACACACCAATCACTCATCGCCAATCTCATGCGGTCTGGTGTCAACGCCTACTGTCTGCCGGCAGGAGGCATCTGCTCTACTGCTTAAGTGAGACACCAGATTTGAGGCACTAGAAGTTAGACTAAAAATTCTAACTAATTGACAGTCAAGGATAACTAATTTTATTCTAAAAAATTGATATCTATCGAATATCAGCGTTTTCTTGTCCAAAATCTAGCGTCCCCGCCTGCCGTTACCGCCAGCCCGCCTGCTGTGCCAGCGGCCGGCAGGGTGGGCAGGTAGCGTCTAGCGTCCAATATTCAACCGCCATCTGAAATTATTTTTGCAAGGTATACCCTTTAAAAATGGCAAAGATCTCCATCACCAGGCCGGCTAGAATGACGATAGGAGCGAGTACCGTTCGGCGAAAACCGTAGATAATACTATCGTCCCAGATTTCCGGGCTTGGCATTTTACCGCCCCCCATCAAGAACATACCAATGACGATCAACCCTATTCCGACCCCCATATAAATGTAATTCTCTCTGCCGAAAACCAATTCTTGTTGAGGAGTTTGCGCCTGGGTAGTGGATTTACCCTTTTTAGCAGTGGTAGGCTTTACCTTTCTCTTAGTAGTCGTTGTTTTGACCTCCTTGGGCTTAGAGGTGACGACAACTTTTTTCTTTTTTGTTACCTTGCTTTTATCGTCCATTGTTAATATTGTGCTGTTTAAAATGAGAATAAAAACCCCTTCAAATTAATACAAATCATCAACTCTCATTTTGAGGTATTTATTCACCGTATAATAAGTACTGAAAAGATTGATCAAAATACTTACTGCAAAAATAACGACAATAAGTAGAATCAAGTCTATAATTGGATATAAAAAAATGGTTCCGGGTAAAATCTCTTCCAAAAGATAAATGGTCAAAAACACCAAACCGATAGCCAGGCAAGCGCTCAGTATTCCGTTCCAAAAACTGCGTTTCAGATAAGGCCGGCTGATAAACCCCCAGGATGCTCCCACTAATTGCATGTTTTTGACCAGGAAACGGTTGCTGTAGAGAGACAATTTGACGGTATTGTGAATTAATACGACAACCACCAACAGTAAAATAAAGCTAATGACAATCGCCGCATAAGTAATTCGCTGGATATTGTCGGTAATATAGTTTACCATATTATTTTGATAGTAAACATCATTCACGATTTCAAAAGCGTCGATCTTACTAGTGATGGAATGTAGGCTGTCCCGTTGCATATAATCCGCATTGACATTAAAAGTAATAAGATCATAAAGGGGATTAGGCAGGCCCAGTAGCATAAAATCTTCACCAAATTCTTCTGCTAAAAACCGGGCTCCCTCCTCTTTACTGATGAAGCGATAACTCTTGGATTTGACAGCCGGATTACTATCGATATATTCTTTGAGCCGATCGATAGCAGATTGGGGAGCATCATTTTTCAATTCTACAATTAGATCAATATTTTCCTTCAAATGCTTGAAAACGCGGTTGGTCTTGAGCAAAAGGAGCCCAAAACCACTCAATAGAAAAAGCAGCAGTGATACACTGAACACAACATAAAAATAGTTTGGTTTATACCTTTTATCGGTGCGTTGTGACATTTTGCGGATTGTAATAGATAAAAATTAGGTGTAAAAGTATAAATTTATTGCAGATATAATCATTGTTTTGAGTTATGAAAGTACAGTGTGTGTTGGCTTTGTTTTGGTTGATCCATATTGGTTTTAATACCGCAGAAGCTCAGATTTTTCTCGATAATGCTTCCTTTGAAGGAGAGCCGGCTGATGCCACCACTCCCGTCGGATGGCACAGATGTGAACCTTTAACTACCCCGGATATTTTACCGGGTATTTGGGGGGTTTACGCCGAACCATCGGACGGGGAGACTTACGTTGGTTTAATTACCAGAGAAAATGGTTCATTTGAAAGTATCGGTCAACGATTAAAAAATCCTATAAAAGCTGACGATTGCTATCAATTTCAATTAGATCTGGCACATTCCAATACTTATTCCGGATTCCGAGAACCTATCAAACTTCGTGTTTGGGGAGGGAGTATCAAATGCCAACGAAATCAATTGCTACTCGAAACGGATTTCATTGAACATACCGATTGGAAAACCTATCCCATCCTTTTTTTCGCTGAAAAAACCATCAACTACCTTATTTTCGAAGCCTTTTACAAAGAAGATCCTACCCCTAGAAAAGGAAACATTTTAATTGATAATATATCCTTTTTAAAGAAATGCGACCGGGCGGATATCCCCCCTTCCTTCACACTTTTAGACAAGTCTATTATAAACTTTAACTAACATTAATTAATTTAATCTGAACAAAAACATAAAAAAACAGTAACTGAAAAGCCATAAATTTCCAACCATTCCCAATAAATAATTACGCTTCAATAATCACTTATACCCAATATAATTAAAAATGCACCCACAACAACACAGCTATTCTACTTTTTTAGTCCGCAACAATTAAAAAACACCAATATTTTTTTAAATAAAATATTCTATATATAAAGACTTCATTTGATTTGACAAAAAACACAAATCAAACTATCAGAACATAATCTAAACTGAGTAAATTTGAATATAAATCATGAGGCTGTTAAAGTAAAAATAACTATGGAAAAAAGAGGCCGCCAATTTGCGGTTTAACATTATTAATATTATATTTGTAGGACTAAAAAGTAGTTTTTGTGTTTATTTGTTTGGGTTAGAGGCCCTTGCTCGAAATGGCAAGGGTTTTTTGTTTGTCAACCAAAACGAGAAGTAAACAACTCAAAAAATATGCCTCTTGTGCATTCAAAATCAAGTTCATCCTAAATTGAATTTATGGTGGCGCATCAAATTTTCATCGTAAATTCAATAAAGTAGGTTGCTGAGGTGAAATTATAAGATATCACAATTTACCTCAGTATGATTTCCTGGTATTCCCGTATGCAAGAAAGGTATGGCAATTATTTAACTAAAAAAGGTATACACAATGTTAATCGAGTATACCTTTTTTTAGTTTAATAAAGCGAAATAGCCCCTGAATCTTCAGGAGTACATGCTAATTATTTCCGCTCTTGAACATATTTTTCTCTCCTTCGGGTACTCCGGCAGGCTCTTCAGGTTTCTTAAGTACTTTACCGACTACAGAAAGTTTGATAGGACCTTGACTTGAGTTAGTAGTGATAGTCACGGTCTTATTGATAGGGCCGACACGATTGGTGGCATAGCGCACTTTTATTTCTGCTGTTTCGCCGGGAGCGATGGCTTCTTCAGGATAGGTAGGCACCGTACACCCGCAGCTACCTTTCGCATTGGTGATCAAAAGAGGCTCAGTACCCGTATTTTTGAAGCTAACGGTACGATAGGGATCAGAATCTTGCTGAATAGTACCGAAATCAACTTTTTTCAATTCAAAATGCATGAAAGGACCATCCACTTTTTGCTCCGCTGCCTTTTTTTCAGTTTTCATTTCAACACCTGATTTTTGGGCAACAGCGCTCAACCCGATAGCTAACATTAGACCTAAAAGGAAAATCTTTTTCATATTGTCTTTTTTTGATGATTATAATCCAAACACATAGAGTATTTGCAAATATAAGATATAGTTAACTTTTTTTTGTTAACGCATCGTTAATATGAGTTCTTCTGCCCTAATGTTCCTGACCGAAGCGTCAGGGGATTGCTCATTGCTCATTGCTCATTGCTCATTGCAAAGTTTTAACTTCTAGCAATTTCTTTCTACCTTCCGGCACACTTTCATCAGGATAATACTATGTATTTACTAGGATACGATATCGGCAGTTCTTCCGTAAAAGTAGCATTAGTTGATGCTGCGACAAAAAAGACCATTGCTACCCACCAATCGCCCTCAGAAACGATGCCTATGCAGGCAGAACAACCTGGATGGGCGGAGCAAGACCCTGCCATGTGGTGGGAACATGTTTGTAAAGCGACAAAATCCGTTATTGCGGAACACGCTATTGACCCTGGACAAATCAAAGCGATTGGCATCGCCTATCAAATGCATGGCCTGGTCATTTTAGATGCCGACTTTAATGTCTTGAGACCTTCTATTATATGGTGCGACAGTAGAGCAGTAACCATTGGAAATGAAGCTTTCGATGCTATAGGCCATCAGCAATGCCTAAACTGCATGCTCAATTCTCCCGGGAATTTCACTGCCTCAAAATTGAAGTGGGTACAGCAAAATGAACCGGAGCTATACGATAAAGTAAAATACTTTATGCTACCGGGGGATTACATTGCCTTTAGATTTACTGGACAGCCAGCGACTACCGCTTCCGGACTTTCTGAGGGTATTTTATGGGATTTTCAAAAAAATGGAGTTTCAGACCTTTTGCTGGATCACTTTGGGATAGATAAGTCTCTTGTCCCCCCCATTGTTCCAACATTAGCCAGGCAGGGTACACTTACCCGCAGTGCAGCAGCCGAAGCAGGACTCGTAGAAGGCATTCCGGTAACTTACCGTGCGGGTGACCAGCCTAATAACGCGATGTCGCTCAATGTTTTAAACCCCGGTGAAATTGCTGCTACCGGTGGTACTTCCGGTGTGGTTTATGGCGTTATCGACTATCCTACTACCGATCCAACTTCACGTATCAACGGTTTTGCACACGTAAATCATACTACAGCCGATCCGAGAATAGGTGTTCTACTTTGCATCAACGGCGCCGGCATCCTATACAGCTGGACCAGACAGCAAATCATGGGTTCGAGGGTTGCTTTTTCAGAAATGGAAAAAATGGCTTCATCTGTTCCAATCGGAGCACAAGGGTTAAACATCATCCCTTTTGGCAATGGTGCAGAAAGGATTCTCGAAAACAAAAACCCCGGAGCACAAATGAACAACTTACAATTAAATATTCACGAACGACCTCACCTTATCCGGGCCGCATTAGAAGGTATTGCTTTTTCCTTCGTTTACGGCATGGAAATTCTCCAGGAAATGGGCTTGCAAACCAATATCATGCGCGTAGGAAACGATAACCTTTTCCAATCTTCTGTTTTCTCTCATACGATAGCCTCGCTTACAAACAGTCATATTGAAGTGATGCAAACTACCGGTGCCGTTGGGGCGGCCAAAGCTTCCGGTGTTGCCGCTGGCCTTTATAGCTCCTTAGCAGAAGCTATGGAAGGAAATGAACTGGTTACTACTTATCATCCGGTAGAAGAGAAATACGATGAGTATCAATCGGCTTATCAGCAGTGGAAAAAGGATCTTGCCCGATTAGTAATGAAAAAACAATAAATTCACCATTATTATGGGCAAAGTCTATTACTGAAAAATCAAAACAAGCTCTTAATTTTTCACTATTTATTGGTGGGCTACGATTGTACCGGAATTACTT
>CAZHNG010000189.1:0-13351 GCA_964533785.1 uncultured Saprospiraceae bacterium
GATTTGGACAAAAATCCGGTGGTTCAAAACACTAAGAAACTTATGTTACAGTGTACTCAGTGATGAGGTTCGTCCCATTGATTAAGATTTCGCACACTTTGCAAATACATTTACCAAGTATGAAATTCCCAGCCTTTTTTATTTAATTCAACCAATTCCCAAAACCCGCCAAATAAAATCCAATCCACGATACACCCCAAACGCGTTCAACTAGCAACCTGTCAAACCCCTCGATCCGACAATAACACCGCCACCTTCTTAGTAGATTCAAAATTGGCAAAAACGATGATCATGATGACCGTAATCGGCACACAAAGGATCATGCCCGTTACGCCCCAGATCGCACCAAAAATAGCCAATGATAAAATTACAACCAGCGGACTGATATTCAAGGAATCTCCCATTACCTGGGGCTCTACCACATTGCCAATGATCAATTGCACAATTCCAACGCCGATCAAAACGTATATTCCCGGCATATAACTGCCAAACTGTAAGGTTGCTATCAAAGCTGGAAAAATCGTAGCGATCAAGGATCCAATAGTAGGAATATAGTTGAACAAAAAGATCAAGGTCGCCCAAAAAACCGGAAAATCAACCCCAATGAATAATAAGATGAAATAACTCAGTACGCCAGTCAATAAACTAACGAGCGTCTTTAGGGAAATATAGTCACTAATTGATTTATTGATTTTATGGATCATAACCATAGTCTGCCAGTAATCACGCGACTCTGGATACATGCGCTTTATTTTGGCATTAAAGCTGGATTCTTCCAGCAAAAGGAACAAGACGTAAAGCAAGATCATTGAAGCTGCACTGATGATACCCGAGATAGAACTCGCCACCCCGGAAAGCAGAGAAGAAAAATCAAAATCCTTGAACAGCGTAGTAATATCGTAATCAATAGTAGTATTCAATTGATTGAGTACCACCTTAAAATTAGCTTCGTATTTTGGAAAGGCTTTGGTCATTTCCTGAATATTATTAACCAGTACGTTAGAGAGAAAGGATAACAGAAAAAATACCACAACGAAGGAAAGAATATTCTGCAGCCATACGGGTAAGGTACGGTTAGCAATTTTTATTCTGCTGATCAAATTCCTTAATTCCTTTAGTACATACCAGATTAATACCGCCAGTACAAAGGGGATTAAGACACTTTTTCCGAAGTACATAATGGCCCCTATTCCCAGGATAATGACCAGGATATTAGCCGTTTTGGAAAGCCCCATATTTGTTCGTTTTTTGCAGCCTAAGTTAAGGAATTAAACATTTGCTGGAGGAGCTTCAAAAAATTTCTCCTTTCTATAAGTTGCAGGTTTTGATCCTACTGATACCCCCCCAGTGACCATCGTTTGCATACCTGGTGTGAAGAAGCTGTAGGGAAAGTGCATTTCAGGCTGACTAACCTCATTCAGTTTTTCCAACAGAGTATCAGGAATTGAAAAATCCAGCGCTTTCGTTGTTTCTTCTAATTGATGAAGTTTTGTTGCTCCCAAAATTACACTCGCTACTCCTGGTTGGTTCGCCACCCAATTAATGGCAACTGAAGCCATTGGCTGTCCGAGTTTCTGAGCTACTTCTTCCAATACAGCGACAATCTTCCAATTCTTTTCTGTGAATTTTTCGAAAGCAGGATTGCCGGAATCAGCGACTAGGGCTAAGCGACCTTCCCCTTCTACTTTTTCCTTCGAGGGTTTATACTTCCCTGACAACAAACCACTAGCCAACGGACTCCAAACCATTATTCCCATTCCCATTTCCGCTCCTAAGGCAATGTATTCTTTTTCTATATTTCGTTCCACTAATGAATATTCCATCTGTAAAGTAGAAATGGGTTCATAACCTCGCCATTCCGCCAAGCTTTGCGCACGTGTAGCATACCAAGCGGGTACATCTGACAACCCAATATGGCGTACCTTACCTTGTGTTACTAAGTCATCCAACGTACGCATCACTTCCTCCGGCCGGGTCAGACCATCCCAGGCATGCAGAAAATATAGATCAATATAGTCTGTTCCCAACCGTTTTAAGGAGCCTTCCACTGCTCTCATAATATTTTTACGGCCGTTTCCACCAGCATTTGGATTGCCTGGTTCTGCATTAAAAGTAAATTTGGTGGCGATTACGATCTTGTCACGCAGTCCTCTTTCTTTTACGAATTCTCCTAACCATTGCTCACTCGTCCCGTTGGTATACAAATCAGCAGTATCCAAAAAGTTACCCCCAACATCCACATAATGGTCGAAAAGAGCTTTAGCACCTTCTCTTTCGGCTCCCCAACCCCATTCGGAGCCAAAGGTCATGGTTCCTAATGCCAATCGACTGACTCTTAATCCTGTTTTTCCTAAAGTGTAATACTTGTCCAATCCCATTTGTCTTGATTTTTTATATTTTCATTCGTTACCAATCAATAACTGTTTGATCGCGCAAAAATTGGCCATTGACGCTATCCGGAGCGTCCGTTGCCAGCCAGACGGCTGTTTCAGCTCCTTTCTCAATCGATCGGGAAGCGCTCGTTCCTCCCATGTCCGTACGTACCCAACCCGGGCACATTGCGTTAATGATTATGCCTTTACTTTTTAGCACCGCGTGGAGTTGGCGGGTAATAGCATTCATCGTCGTTTTGGAAATACTGTAAACTGGCGCCCAGGTTGTCAGCCCTTTACAAAAACCGCCGGCACCGCTCGACATCATGATGACCCTGCTTCCGCTACCAAGCAGAGGCATAAACGTTTGGGTAACCCAAAATGCACCTAAGCTATTGGTTTGTATCGTCTGCACAAAGATTTCGGCCGGAACATCCAATAGTTGATAAGACTCATCCACTAATATACCGGCATTGTTGATCAGAACATCTAATTTGGATACCGATGCTGAAATCTGCTGATAGGCCTTTTGGATGCTTTGAGGCTTACTTACATCCATTTGTAACAGCGTTCCACCCACCCCCATCTCATTAAGCTCATCGAGTGCCTGCTGACCACGTTCGGCACTTCTGGAAGCCAGGATGATATAATGCCCTTTCGCTCCCAGTTCTTTAGCAATTTGAAAGCCTATTCCTTTATTCGCACCGGTAATTAAAATTGTTTTCGGTTGTTCCATCCGTGCCTTTTAGATGTTTTTGATTAGATATTTTCTATTTCAACACGCAAGGAACCATATAGGTCGAAGTGCCTTTATTATTTAATTCAATACTGGAGAAACTTGACCTTATCGTTCTAAATCCGCTCCAACTCAGCAATCTCTCCGATCGCAACCCGGGTACACTGCATGATGACATCCTGAAAATCTGCACCCTCCGATCGCATAGGATCGATCTGTGCCGCTAATTCAGATCGCAAAGCATAAAGTTTTTACGGTCGGCAGTAATGACAAGTGCCTTCGCTTTATCCTGGGCATCGGGCTGCCAGCGCTTCTTTTTTCTTAACAGATCGTAGGCCAAATTCGTCATTTTTTATTGCTCCGACGAATGAGGAAAGCAAAACGGTCGAAGTCTATTAAAGAAAATAGCAATAAATCATCTCATATTGAGCAGAACAATGTCCCACTCTTCGTCGTCCGGTGACGTAAATTCGTGGATGGTTTCAAAGCCGATTTTATAATGGGCTTTCAGGGAACGTGGATTCCGTTTCGATATTTCGGTGATACAATATTTAAAAGAGCCTTGCATTCTATTTTTCAATTCCTGGTACAATCCTCCAAATACTTGTTGGCCACGGTATGGCTTTGCAATACAGACTTGTCCCATCACAAAATAAGACTCTTCTTTTAGGGAACGACCATTATATTCGAGCTTATTCAGTTGCTCAAACATTGGTACGAGTACAGGAATTTCAGTCGCAAATTGTTTTAACATCACCAAAGTATATCCGATAATGCGATCAGCTTGCCGGGCTACAATATGAGGAAAAGGATTGTTCATGCGTTTCAATAGATCAAAATCGTGTTTGACTGTAACAAACCCTTCCTGCTTTAATTCTTCCTGAGAAATAGAATCTTGAAGATTAAATCTTTGTAATTCTAAAATTTCGTACAGGTCATTATCAGACTTAGCGATGCCATAGGTAATCATAAACCTAATACTTTAATATATTTTGCAGCATTTCAATTGCTTTCGTTCTTATATTTGAAGTAAATTTAAGCACTACAACCCATTAATAATGAACAAGACAAGCGAAAAGGCTTGTAATTCCACTCTATTGTACTGGCTACGCTTAATATCTTGCAGTTTGTCATTATTTGGCGGATATGTTAATGGTTTTGGGCAAAACGGAAATGTAGCTAAAAATTATATCCAAAATTGGCAAGTGTTTCACAATGAAGGAGATTATGATGAAGCCATTGAACAGGCCAAACTGATATATAACCTGGGAAACGACACCCAAAATCAGGAATTAATGGCTTATACCTTAAACTGGGAAGCCCAATCCTTATTAAAAATACGCCGGCGGTTGTCGGCCAATCGGCGAATTGCCAAAAAAGCATTAAAGGAAAGCCTGGATCTACTTGAAAATGTTGACAACACAGATCTTAAACTGGATAATCTGCGGCGTTTACGCATGATTGCCCGTATTGAAGGGGATCGAGTTGCATTGGATGCCTATACCAATCGTATGGAGACTATCAAAGAGCGACTGGAGACCCAGGCGTCTAATGAAGTATTAACGGAAAGAGTAGAATTGCTGGATAGCGAAAAAGAAGCACTACAGGAACAAGTTGCTTCTTTGAGTGCTGCTCAAATGGAAACCGAATTAATGATTGCCCGGCAACAGAACATGCTGGATTCTCTTGAAATGCTGCGCATGAAGTCGGCATTCCTTTTGGAAAAAAATGAAATGGAAAGAAAAGAACAGGCCGCACAGCTAGAGTTACAAGAAAGTCAGTTGGCTCTGCAACAAAAACAACTGCAGTTGCAGGCCAGTCAACGTAATCTTTTCATAGCGCTGGCTGTGTTGTTACTGCTGATGGCCATTGGCGGATATTTAAGGTATGTGGAAACCCGGAAATACAACCTCACGTTAGAGGAAAAAAATGAAGCACTCAACCAAGAACGCCAAAAATCAGATAACCTATTATTAAACATCCTTCCGGTCACGGTTGCCGAGGAATTAAAAAACACCGGATTTGCCAAAGCACAACGGTACGACAAAGCTACGGTGATGTTCGCCGATTTCAAGAATTTCAGTCAGATCGCCAAATCTATGTCACCAGAGAAGCTGGTTGCAGAATTAGATCTTTATTTCAAAGCCTTTGATGAAATCGTAAAAAGCTACCACATTGAAAAGATCAAAACGATTGGCGATGCTTATATGTGCGTCGGAGGATTACCCGATAAAGAAGGAAACCATCCTAAAGATGTGGTCATGGCCGCGTTGGAAATCCAACAGTTACTGGCACAACTAAAAGAGGAGAGAATAAAAAATGGCCAACCCTATTTTGAAGCCCGTATTGGTATTCACACCGGGCCCCTGGTGGCAGGTGTGGTTGGCTCCACCAAATTTGCCTACGATATCTGGGGAGATACGGTCAATATTGCTTCCCGAATGGAATCTAACGGGGAACCCTGGCAGGTCAATGTATCTTCGTCCACCTATGAGCTGGTAAAAGATTATTTTTCATTCGAATACCGGGGAATAATCCCCATAAAAAACAGAGGAGAAATTGAAATGTATTTCGCACGGGAAGAAACCGATAAAAAAACATAGATCAGCTTGTTAAACTTTACGAAAAGTTGTATACTTGCAGGGTACAACTTTAAAATTCTTTCCAAGCTTAAAATAATAAGGATCATCTTTCCAAATCGCTGATACTCCCCATTTTAAGCTTAATTCAATAGAGCATAATAGCAATCTGCTACCTACTTATCAACCCTTAAATTGTAAGGCTGTTGTCCCCATTATTATTTATTCACTTTAAACCCTGGCAATTGAAAAAAATATCTTTACAAGTATTCTCGATAGGCATTTTCTTGTTTTTTCTGGGCGGAATAAACCTGCAGGCTCAGGATCTCCACTTTTCGCAGTTTGCAAATTCGCCATTACACCTTAACCCGGCTTTAACAGGAGGATTCGACGGAGACTTTAGATTTAACTCAGCTTACCGCAATCAATGGCCGACCTTGGTCGAATACCAAACCATTACCGGGTCTGCTGATATGAATTTCTGTACCACCTGCAATGATTACGGCCCCTATTCTTTGGGGGCTCTCTTCACTTATGACGTTGCGGGCCTTTCCAGACTGAGTCTTACACAGCTTTCCCTTAGTGGCGCTATCCGGCGGCCGCTTTTCAAAAAGCACGAAGCTAGTCTGGGGCTGATGTTAGGCGTAGGTTCAAGAAGTTTTGATACCGAAGACCTGCTCTCTAACGCTCGTTTGACCAACACTGGTTTCGATCCGTTCTTTAGCGACAACCTCGGTAATACCAGCAACACTTTTTTTGATGTTTCCTTGGGTATCAATACAAAATGGAAAGGTAATAATCCAAGAACCCACCTTAACGCTGGAGTAGGCTTGTACCATATCAATCGTTATAATGCCAGTTTTGTCCCTGGAAATACCGAAAGGCAAGCGATGAGAACAAATATTTACGGCCTGGGTAGCCTTAAGCTTACGAACAACCTGGACCTTTTAGGCCAGGGATTACTGACCATGATCAGCAACCAGGAAGAGTGGATATTTGGCGGAGGATTGAGGATCTACGCTTCCCAAACCAATAACTTTTGGAAAGACTTCAGCTTCCAGGTAATGGGGTCTTATAGAATTGACGATGCCCTTATCCCTTCGGTAGGCCTGTTTTACCGGGCCTGGTTTGTTGGCTATAGCCATGATTTCACGACCTCACCCCTCGAGGTTGCCAATGATGGTAACGGTGGTCCCGAAATTACCTTAAGCTATATTTTCAAAAGAATCAAAGTACCAACGAGCAAAATTTGCCCCATTCAATTGTAAAAAAATAAAAAGCATGTCTCTGAATAAATTGTTGTTCATCTTTTTGATGTTACTCCCTCAGGCAGCATTTCTGCAAACCTTATCATCGGTAAAGAAGAAAGCAGATATCGCGTTCGAAAATAAAAGTCATCTCGAAGCCCTCATTTACGCTGAAGAGGTTATCCAGGCTGAAGAAGAAAACTGGCAATACTATTTCCAGGCCGGAAAATCAGCCTACGAAGCCAGGTATTACGAAAAAGCTGTAAACTACCTGACCACTTTAATAGAGAATGAAGCGGCCTCTGAATATCCACAAACGCCATTGTTACTGACCCGGGCTTTTCAACATCTAGGTTCGGTCAATACCGAGTACTACCAAAACGCCATAGACCAAGCTCAAGCTATTCTTTCTGCTTCCAACGACCCTGAAGAACAAACAATTGCCGAAGAAATTGTCAGAAATGCGCAATGGGCACAACAACAGTTGCAGGAATGCGGCTTTTTGCAAGAACAAACTACCATATCTGCGAAAAACCAGCTCAATACACCGGGCTCTGATTTTCCGATCGTTTTCACCAATAATCAATTACAATACACAACCCATAGTTTCGCCCAAAAAAACCGTTGCAATTGTAAAACCGACCTTTGCAATGCGGAGATGCTATGGAATCGTTTCAATTTGAATACCAATCAACTGGATAGTGTCAATTTCCCTGAACCTCCTAAAACCTTGACCCATTTCACTTTTTCGGGTTCTAATCACCGCGTTTACTATAGTATTTGCGAATGCAACGAAGAAGATGAGATCATTTGCCGACTATACTACAGAGAACAAAGTGGAACAGGCTGGGGAGAACCCCAATTATTGCCGGAAGAATCAATTAATTTGCCGAACGCCTCCGTTAAACAACCCTATCTCATTGCTCACCCCGATCCAGAACAAGATATCGACACCTTATTCTACGTATCCAACCGCCCCGGTGGCGCCGGAGGGTGGGACATCTGGTACTGTGAAATTAAAAATGATCGCTTTGGCGTATCGAAAAACCTGTCCGAAGTTAATACGGAAGGAGATGAAATCACGCCATTCTTCCACAGCCCCACCCAAACCTTATTCTTCAGCTCCAACGGCCGCTATCCTAGCTTTGGCGGTTTCGATATTTATCAATGGAAAATTAACGAATATACTGAGCCTGAAAATGCAGGTTGTCCTATCAACAGTAGCTTTGAAGACACCTATTTCATTGCCAATGCCAGCGGAGATGTCAATTTTCTGGCATCCAACCGGGGTAATGGGCAAAACACAGGCGATGACCGGTACTGTTGTCCGGATATTTTTCAAATAGACGGACCGCCATTTATCCGGACCCGCGACCTTCTCGTCAAGGTTGTCGACCATTGTAATGAAGAGCCGCTTACAGTGGATTACCTTACCGTTATGACAGAAAATAGTGGTAAGTCTTTATCAAACGGGCAAAAAACACAGGATGGTCAGTATTATTTCGAAAATGTTCCTTTGAATGATATTCTGGTTATCAATGCCCAAAAAGATGGCTATTATAACGCTGATCCCGTTGAAGTGGAAACCAGCGCACCTATCCAAAATGAACGAGATACCGTTTTTGCTACCTTAGTATTGAAACCTGAAATCGTATTGCAAGTAGCTGTTTATAATCAAATGACCGAAAATCCATTTACCTCCGGTGCGACTGTCAGACTCGCCGACCAATCTACCGGCGATACTTTGGTCAACAATCTGGCCATTGGTCAATATACCTGCGAGTTTACCCTGGAACTGGATAGAGAATATGCGCTGCAAACCTATAAAGAAACTTCGGATACCGTATTTGTATCGACACAAGAGTACCAGACGGTCAATACTTATAATGTAACCGACTTTTGTAATCCGCTAGAAGAAAGGCTTTCGCTATTTAATCCATTACCCCTCTATTTCGATCATGCCATACCGCGCCCTTCCGGCAGCACCGTAGCTAATATTGATTACGGCAGAGCTTATCAGAATTATATCAAACGCGCCGGCACTTTTAGGGGTAAGAGGATCAATAACGGCGAAGAGAAGGCGGTAGATCAGTTTTTTGCGGAGTTGGAGGATGCTAAAAGTCGCTTAGATCTGCTTGCTCAGACCATAACCAACAGAATCAGCGATTACGATTCGGTCAATGTGGTCGTTACCGGCTTTGCCAGTTCCTCCGGCAATCCTCAATCCAATTTCATTCTTTCACAACGCCGGACCAATAGCATGGAGCAATATCTTCAAAGCATCATGCCGGCCTCCGTTTATAATAAATTGAACATTACGGTACAGCCATTCGGTAGTCAAACCGCAACGGATGATGAAAGTTGCCAGGGGCTTACCGGAAGTGCATTGAGAGAATGTCAAAGGTTTAGTATCCCTGCTTCCCTCGAGCGAAGGGTCGAAATAACGAAAGTGGAATTCATAAAGAATTAATTGATGCCTTTTTAACGTAGTATTCACCAAATACCCTAGTTACTGTGCAACAAATCAAAAGAAAAAATAACCAGTTTACTTACTTTCTCCCGGGAATTTTATTGTGGTTATCCATTACCGTCAATAATATTGCGGTACCATCGTTTCAAATTGTCGATTTTGGGCTTACCGTTGAAATAGAAAAAGATACTATGGTATGCCTCGGAGACCTTGTTATGCTTAAAGCGGTGGTGACAGAAGATGAGCCACCATTTACCTTTGAATGGTACGACAATGAGAACCTCGCCGGAACGCCTTTAGGAACCGGCCCAACTATTGAGGTCATTCCGGACAGAACGACCACTTATTGGGTTAAGGCTTCTAACGAAGATGATTCAGGCGTAGCCAGTGCTACTGTAAAGGTAAAACCTGGTCCGGCCATAAAGCTCGTCAATCTGCGCTGCATGCCCAATACCACGCCCAGGACCTATGCCCTTACCTTCCGGGCCATCGCGGATACGATTAGCTTTTCACCCGATACTTTTACTTTGGAACAATTGGGAGAGTTTGATTACCGCCTTTCAGGGATACCATCCGGAGATACCATTAGCATCAAAGCGGAAATCGATGGTTCGGATTGTATTTATGAAGTCCAATACACTAATGAATGCGATGAATGCCAGGTAGACGTAACCCAACCCACTATTTGTCAGGGTGATTCGACAACGATCAGCGTTACTTCCAATGGAGAAGTCCTACCCTTTAATTTCGAATGGTTTGACAACCCGGCATTGACCGGATCGCCTATCAGTGTAGGGCCGCAGCTAACGGTTGATCCCGCAGCGACCTCTACTTATTACGTAAAAACTTCTGTCTTTTGTGGGGAAAAAATAGATTCCGCTACCGTCGTCGTAGAACCAAAGCCTACTTTGGAAATTTTAAACACCGTATGCGTCGGTAGCATCGAAACGTACGGTATTACCTTCACAAGCAACGGTGATGACTTTATTACCATTCCCGAAGAGCTTGAAATAGTAGAGGAGGGTAACGATCGTTATACCATTTTTGATGTACCGCTAGGTACCTCCGTCATTATACAGTCAGCGTTTGAAAATAGCGATTGTTTTGCAGAAGCAGAGGCCAATCTCGAGGACTGTTGTCAAACCGATCCTGGTGTCGAAATTACCACAATGGACACCACTGTTTGCCCTGGCTCTCACGTATTACTGCAAGCCAAAGGCAGTGGTGATTTCAGCCCCTATTCTTTTGAATGGTTTGACAATGTCACTCTGGAAAACGTCATCGGCGATCAGGCTGAGGTAATCGTCACTCCAACCGCTACAACGACTTTTTTCGTTCGTATGTCTACGCCATGCGGTGAAGCTATCGATTCTGTTATGGTTACTACGTTGGAAGCTCCAGCCCTATTTTTGCGGGATACCATTTGTGCGGACGATAATACCGACTACTGTGTTACTTTAGAAACTGACGGTACACCCAATATTCCTGACCTTTACCCCGTCACCCAAAATGGAAACTCCTACGAGATCTGTAATCTGCCAAGCCGGGAAACGGTCAAAATAACCGTTACCGGGGCAAATGGTTGTGAAGAGTCAATAGACCTGAATGTAAATTGTGAAGAATGTATTAAAAGCCTCTCGGTTAACATCACCACCTCTTCGGAAACCGATAGCCTCTGCGCGGGCGACTGCGTTACACTTACGGCCAATATCAACGGCAATCAGCCACCATTTTCCTTCAAATGGTCTGCTAATAGTGACTTTAGTGGAGACATCATCAGCGAAATGCAAAGCGTAGAAGTGTGTCCTGCCGAAAGCACCTGGTACTACCTCATGGTCGATGATACCGAATCGGATACCCCGGAATGCACCGACGTAGATCCAACTCCTACGGTGATGGACTCCGTTTTCATTACCGTTATACCAAAACCAACGATCACTTTAGTTTCGACGGAATGCGAAGCAGGAGATCAAACCTTCTGCGCTATCGTTGCTATTGATCCGGCACTCACGCCGACCGTCCCGGTAGCCGGCGCCACCGTTCAAACCGTTGCCGGGGTCCCTGGTCAATTCGAGATTTGCGGCCTGCCGGCTGGACAAACAACGGTCATTTCCGTAACGGCAGAAAACGGTTGTGACGCTTCCGTAGAAGTCAATCAGGAATGCCCCAAACCTTGTGATAAGACTCTGGAGGTCAACATCACCACCGCTTCGGAAACCGATACCCGTTGCGCAGGAGACTGCGTTACGCTAACCGCCAATGTAAACGGCAATCAACCGCCGTTCAGTTTTCAGTGGTTTGATAATTCATCCCTAAGCGGTTCGCCATTTGGCAATGATGCCACGATAGAAGTATGCCCCAATGAAGACTCCTGGTATTACCTCGTTGTCGATGATACCGAATCGAGTGCTCCGGAGTGTGTAGGTATTCCTCCTACGCCAACCATTGTTGATTCGGTTTTTATAAGCGTTAATTCGGCCCCTACTCTAACCTTGGTTGCTACCCTTTGCGAAAGTGACAGCACTTTTTGTGCACTCGTATCCACTGACATGGAAGCGACCATTAGAACTACGCCTTCGTTTGATCCTTTACGGGTAAGTGATACCCCGATAACATTCGAGATTTGTGGGATACCAACCAATAGTTCGGTAATGGTAGAAGCAGAATCCAGTGAAGGCTGTTCTTCTTCTTTGACTATTGATCCATTCTGCCCGGAAGAATTAGTTGTTATCGTAACCGATAGTGATATACCGGATTGTACGTCAAATGTCCCCGTAGAAGTACTTTTAATGGCCATTAACACGGGAAGTGGGCAGCCCCTGGACATTCAGTGGTACGATAACCCTGCTCTAGACACTCCAATTGGCAGCGGTGATACATTGACGGTCATAGCGGATACTACGACTACTTATTTTGCTATAGCCACGGATAACGAGTGCTGTGTGGATACTGCATCCTTTATCGTTCCAGTCAATATTATACCAGAATTGACCCTTGATCCGCTCGAATGTTCGGCAAATAGAGAAAGCTACACTGTTACCGGAATGACAACAGCTAGTGTATTAACTGTAAATGTGGGCACCTTATCCCTCGAACCAGACGGCAACTTTTCTATTGTCGACATCCCGAGCGATACGGATCTGAGTGTCGAAGCAATCGATATTCTTTCAGGCTGTACCAACCAAGCAATGGTAATTCCGGCTGAAGAATGCTGCTTCCCGGTCGAGGCAATGATCGAGGCAACTGCCGATCCCAATTGTATTTTACTGGGAGATGAAGCACAACTAACGGTAAACCCTCCTTGTCAAGGATGTACCTACAGTTGGACGCCCAGCACTGATCTTAGCGATCCGTCTATCGGCAATCCGATTGCTACCCCATCCGCTACAACTATTTATGAAGTGAATGTATCAGATGAAAACGAATGTCTGCTGGGATCAGATACCACGCAAGTCATTGTATTGGAATGTGGTCCGGATAATATATTTTTACCCAACGTGTTTACGCCCAATGGAGACAATGTCAACGATATTTTACAATTGCAAGTTATTAATGTGGAAAGGGTGAAGCTGGTTATGTACAGCCGCTTCGGCGTAGAAGTGGTAGATTTTGAATGGGAGTTACCATCTGGTGCATCGCCGCTGGGTCCGAATGGACAAAAACCCTGGATATTAGATGTATGGGATGGGCGCCATCAGGGCAAAATGCAGAATCCTTCGGTTTACGGGTTTTATCTGGAAGCGACTTGTTTGAATGCTGATGAACCGGAGATCCGGCAGGGTGATATTACTTTGTTGAGATAAGGATGGGATTATTCAATTCATTAACCGAGAGGAAACACCACCGACTGCTGCCGGCCGCTGGCACCTAATCTGTATACACAGGATTTGTTTTTATTTCTATTAGAATCAATTTTATTGTTTGACATTAAGCTCACTGGACTAAAG
>CAZHNG010000190.1:0-13235 GCA_964533785.1 uncultured Saprospiraceae bacterium
CAAGAAAATAGCCTCCCGAACTATACCTGTTATTTAATGCCCGAGGCACTAGACTGTGTGTGGTTGATTGTGAGGGGCCTGATGCTTGCGATCAGGACATTTATCGTCCTGACTGTAAACGTCAGGAGAGGGTGTGCTAAGTATAACTTATTTTTGTCCACTCACTTAATATTACTTTGTCATCTTAATCGCCTGAATTTCATTGAATAGCGACAAGAGGGCTTCGTCATCTATAACCTCATAACCAAATAGGTAGTGACAAATATATTTCGTCATCTATAACCTCTTTTGTGGTGACAAAGACTTTTCGTCATCCATAACCAAGTCCGTCACAAGGTGAAAATCAGTTAATATAGATTTTTCTTTAAAGTGACAAAGTAATATTAATTGATAAACCACTATTGGTAAGGTCTGGGTACAATACCCGTTCTGTCCGCCCATTCCTGCCACATAGCTGCCATTTCCTGAACCAGTTCGGGTTCTTCATCGGCTACATTATTCAATTCTGTTCGGTCTTTTTCCATATCGAATAATTCCCAATGCCGGAGGGGCAATTCATCCACTTTATCCCATACGAAAGAATTTTTCTTGCTGGCTTTGGAGATGAGTTTCCACTTGCCCATTCTGACGGCGCGATTGCCTTCGTGCTCCCAAAAGATAGCCTTACGGTCCAGTTCCTGGTTTTCAAAAACGGGGACCAGGCTTTTGCCTTCCATCGGCTTAATGGACTGGCCATTATACGTAGTAGGGTACGTAGCTCCGGCAACGTCTACGCAGGTAGCCATGATATCGATCAGGTGAGAAGGCTCAGAACGGAATTCCCCTTTCTGTTGAATACCGGCGGGCCAGTGTACGATCAGTGGAGTCGAAATACCGCCTTCGTGCACCCAGTGTTTGTATTCCCGGAAGGGCGTATTACTGGCATTGGCCCAATTGAGCCCATAGGCGGTATAACTTTCCGGCGGGCCAGGCATTGCGTCTTTCATCACCTTAACCGGTTTGCCGTCCCTGGTTATTGTTGGTACCATCAAAGTCTGTAATTCTCCAGGCTCCATGGGTTTAAGGTCCGCTTCATCGGGTTGTTTATTCACCCATCTCAGTTCTTCCGCACAGGCACCGTTATCCTGCAAAAAGAAAATGAGTGTGTTCTCAAGCTGGCCCTTTGCCTCTAGTACGTCGACAACCTGGCCAATTCCGGCGTCCATCAGATCTACCATGGCCGCATATACTTCCATGTTGGCAATCTCCCATTCGCGATCGGGTATGTCTTCATCCCAGGCCTGGACGAACGAGTCACGAGGGGTTAGTTCCCATTCGGGTTTGATTAGTCCCATTGCTTTCATGCGATCGTAGCGTTCTTGCCGCACAGCATCCCAACCTTTATAGTAATTACCGTTGTATTTTTCAATGGCCTCTGCGGGAGCATGCATGGGCCAATGGGCAGCAGTATAGGAAAGATAAAGAAAGAAAGGGTTGTCGCCTTCGTGTTCTTCTATGCATTGAATGGCATAGTTTGTAAAGTCAGTAGTACAGTAAAACCCTTCTCGTGGTGCTACGTATTCATTATCTTCTGCTAAAGAGCGGGGATCGTATAAACTTCCTGCGCCAGAGATCATGCCGAAAAATTTATCAAAACCCCGTTGTCGGGGCCAATTCTTTTTATCGGGATTTTCAACCACGTAGGGCGTCACATGCCACTTTCCAGACATATACGTAGAATAGCCGGCTCCTTTCAAAGCTTCGGCTATCGTAACGGCCTGGTTGCTTAAATCTCCCTGGAAAGCCGGTGTTCCCCGGTCGTTGACCATATGGCCGACTCCTGCCTGCTGAGGATATAACCCGGTAAGCAGTGAAGCACGAGTGGGGCAGCATCTGGCGGTGTTGTAAAACTGCGTAAATCGCAGTCCGTTGGCAGCCAGGTTATCTAAATTGGGTGTATTGATCTCTCCACCGTAACATCCCAGGTCCGAATACCCCATGTCATCTCCCATAATGAGGATAATATTGGGGGCAGTAGGAGGTGTTTGTGTTTGTTGTTGTGAAGAAGGCTCGCAATTCCACACGAGGAATGCCAGCATCATAAGAGGTGAAAATTGGTTTAAAGATTTCATGGTTTTCGTTTTTGATAAATTGTAAGTCAAATATAAAAACCTATCAAGAGTATATCAGGACAGTTTTTATTGACGTGAACACTATCGGAATATACCGCACTTGAAGATGGTTTGGGTTCCCAAACCACTTCAACGTTGGTATAACAATAACCAATAGTTTATAAGTTTCCTAATAGCGACACTTTAAAACGATCGGATATCTGACGGTGCAATAGGTTGATCAAATCAAGAACTTTGGTAATACTCGAACAGACCTGATTTACGACTTGGTGGTTTATCCAAAAAACAATAATTTTAGCTCATGCAAAAAATTCTAACAGATTGGCGGCCAGAACTGGTCGAATGCATCCGTTTCCTGCACCAAAGAGGTTACGCACCCGCTACGAGTTCTAATTATTCCTACCGTCCGGAAGGTGATCTGGATTTCTACATTTCCGTCTCCGGTATCGATAAAGGGCAATTTACCGCTCAGCACTTCATGCAGGTGAATCTGGAAGGCCGACCGCTGGAAGACAACCGCAAACCTTCCGCTGAAACGCTCCTGCACGCCCTGATCTACAGAAAACTTCCAAAAACACAATGCGTTTTGCACACCCATACGGTTTTTAATACCGTTATTTCTACCATTCATCAGGACAAGGTGCGGTTGGAAGGATTCGAAGTGCTGAAAGGCCTGAGCGGGATTACCACGCACGAAACAGCAGTGGATATTCCCATTTTCGAAAATTCGCAAAACATGCCGGAGCTGGCAGCAAGCATTGAAGCCTACTGGGCCAAAAATGCCGGTATGCCCGGATTTTTGTTAGCCGGGCACGGATTGTACACCTGGGGCAATAGCATTGCCGAAGCGAAAAGACATATCGAGGTGTTGGAATTTTTGTTTGAAGTAGTCTACAGAATAGAGAAAGTTAATTCATGAATATTGTCGAGTTTTCAAGATTTCTATCCACATAAAAATTAATTCAAAATGGCAATTTTACATATACCAGACCAGCAAAAGAAAATAACGGATCAAGAGGAAATTAAGTCCTTTTTAAACGAAAGAGGCGTCTTGTTCGATAAATGGGAAGCCAGCGTCGAATTTGAAGACGATGCTGATCAGGATACTATCCTTGAAGCCTATGCGCATACCTTGAAACCGTATATGGAAGTGAATGGCTACCAGACCGCCGATGTGATCAACGTCACGCCGCAAACACCTAATTTGGAGGCATTGAAAAATAAATTCCTCACCGAACATACGCATACGGAAGATGAAGTACGCTTCTTTGTAGACGGCGAAGGTCTATTCTGGTTTAATATGGAAAATGGAAATCCCGTTTTCTGCGTCATTTGCCAGAAAGGCGACCTACTCTCGGTCCCCGCCAATACCAAACACTGGTTTGACCTGGGGCCTAAGGAATTCGTAAAAGCCATCCGTGTCTTCATCGATAAATCCGGCTGGGTACCTCATTATACCGACTCCGGAGTGGATGCCCCTTACAATGATCTGGGATTATCCTCATAAGATTCGTTGGTTTTATTGCGGTATTGTACCGTAACTATTTTAGATTGGAAAATCTTTGGGTACAATTCCGCAGGTTTTAATATTAATGAAATATTCTCTCAATTACCGCAAGTAAATTACATAAGAAAAAAATCTCCATGGACTCCATGCTCTCCATGGTTCAAATACTTTGAGAGACGAAGTCTCGAAAAGCCTCCAACACCTCAACCATGATAAAATTCATCCTAATGGACATCGAGGGCACCACCACCTCGATCGATTTCGTACATAAAGTCCTCTTCCCTTATGCTTCCCGCCACCTGGGCGATTTTGTTCGCAAAAACCAGGACGACCCGGAAGTAAAAGCCGCCCTTAAAGAAGTGGAAAACACCCTGATCGAAGAAGAAGGCGGTATCACCCTGGGTGTGGAAGATTGTATCACCAAACTACTGGACTGGATAGAACAGGATCGCAAACATCCTGCTTTAAAAACCCTGCAAGGCTTGCTTTGGAAAAAAGGTTATGAAACCGGAAAATACAAGGGACATTTGTACGATGACGTTATTCCCCACTGGGAAAAATGGCAAGAGGCCGGCTTGCAACTGGGGATCTATTCATCAGGATCGGTTGCGGCACAAAAACTCCTTTTTGGCTATTCAGAAGCTGGCGACGTTACCCCCTACCTTTCCGCTTATTTCGATACGAAAGTGGGCCACAAAAAAGAAGTGCACTCTTACCAAAAGATCTCCGAACAACTGGACCTTGATCCCGAACAAGTCTTGTTTCTGTCGGATGTCGGTCAGGAATTAGATGCGGCTAAGCAGGCGGGCATGCAAACCGTACAGTTGGTGCGGCCGGGTACGAAGGCGGTGGAGAACCATCAGGTGGTGAGGGATTTTTCTGAGATTGGTTTGAGCAATGGGGGCAATGAGCAATGAGGACAATGAACAATGAGCAATGGGGGCAATGAGCAATGAAAACAATGAACAATGAGAACAATGAACAATGAACAATGAGAACAATGAGTGCAATGAACAATGGGGGCAATGAGCAATGGGGTAGGTAAGGGGGGGATTAAGGTTTTATTATTGGGCAATACCATAAAAAATATGAACAGAATAATAAATTGGTGTTCTTTCTTTTTCTTTTTCTCTACGGTTCTTCTTCACGCACAACAGGATTGGAGTGCAATAGAGACCACGATTGATTCTATATTTTATGTCTGGGATAATGAAGAAATGCCCGGTGGGGTAGTAGGGGTATTTAAAAATGGGGAACTGATCATTCAAAGGGCTTATGGTATGGCGAGTTTGGAGTATGAGGTGCCCAATACCACCGAAACGGTTTTCAATATCGCCTCGGTGTCTAAGCAATTTACTGCTTTTTCGATGGTCTTGTTGGAGCAGCAAGGGAAGTTATCATTGGAGGACGATATCCGAAAACATTTACCTGAAGTACCGGATTTTGGTGCTCCTATAACTATCCGGCATTTGTTGCACCACACCAGTGGGTTACGCAATTTCCAAAATATGCTGGCCATGGCTGGTTGGCGGGAAGGGGAAGCGATGACCAACGAAGACCTGTTGCGTTACCTCAGCCAACAAAAGGAATTGAACTTCCCTACCGGTGAAGAGTACCTTTATTGTAACACGGGCTTCAATATTTGCACGGCTATAGTGGAGCGGATTACGGGTCAAACTTTTCAGGAGTGGACGAAGGAGAACATCTTCGAACCATTAGGCATGGAGAACACCGGCTACCGGGAAGATATGGAGGCCATCCATAAAAATACCGCCACTTGCTATGAGGGCAGTATGGAAGCGGGTTTTCGCCAGCCGCTGAAATATTGGACTTATATGGGTAATGGTAATGTTTATACCACCCTGGAAGATCTTACAAAATGGTTGAATAACTTTAGAGAACCGGCATTAGGCGGGCCGGAAGGCATTGAAAAACTTCTGGAAAGAGGCGTCTTAAATAACGGAGATACCCTCAATTACGCCTTGGGCATTGTTCATTCCACTTACCGGGGGTTGCCGGTCTATCAACACGGAGGATCGGTCGGTGGTTACCGGTCTACTATGCAGTATTATCCGGAACAGGAAGTTGGGGTGATCGTCTTGAGTAATTTTTCCTCCGCCGGGCCGGCCACTAAGGCAATGGCCGTTGCCAGTTTGTTCCTAAAGGACGATTTTACCGAGCCAGCCCCTAAACGTCAAAACAACTGGGAGATCCCCCGGGAAAAGATCTCCTACGACATCAATCAGTTTGATCCACTTTTGGGCCAATACTACATTGAAGGCGTAATCGCCGAGCTTACTAAAAAAGAAGATCATCTCTACATTTTCGCCCAAGGCCAACTGCCCGCTCCGCTGCTGATATTGCCTTCTTCCGACACTACCTTTTTTGTAGAGAATGTGGACCTGGCCCTGATGATCAGGCAACCGGATGCGGAAAAACCAAGACAAATGCTGGTGTCTTTCAATGGGGAGCGCAACTGGGGTTTTCAGATCCTGCCGGAAGAGATAAAGGGCAATATGGAAGGCGTCTACTATAGTCCAGAATTGGATACTCGCTATACCATTGTACGGCAGGGTGACCAACTGGTCGTGCAACACGCCCGGCACAATAACTTTCTTCTGGTGCCCGCTACTCAGGATCTACTGTACGGGGATGTCTACTTTTTCCGTGAGGTTAAGCCGGAGCGGAATGCCGAAGAACAGGTGACCGGCCTGTGGGTATCCAACGGACGGGTCCGCAATTTGTGGTTTGAGAAGTTGTAGTAGGACGATTATTGTCGTACTTTCAGCGGAAATTAAAAGCCAATGAGATTTGCCTTTCGTCCTTTGATAGCTTTGGTCGGCGTTTTCCTGGTAGCTTCTTTGTGGAGTTGTACTCCTACGGGTTATTCAAAATTGCGAGACCCTAATCTAGTCGAACAAGACCAGGATAAAGACACCAATATTAGTTTGGAAAATATGCTACGCAAAGTGCCTGGCATCGTAGTTAATGGTGACGGGCCCAATGCGAGTATATCCATTCGTGGTCCGGTCACGCTCACGTTACCTACGGATCCTCTTTTTGTGGTCAACGGCGATCCGGTAGGTACTGATTTTGCGGCTATCCATTCTTCCATCGACCCGGTCATGGTTAAAAGTATTCGGGTGCTGAAAGGCAATGACGCTACGCTCTACGGCTCCAGGGCGGCGAACGGGGCGATCGAGATCACGCTGAAGTAAGCCTGGTAGCGCTGAATTCCTGACTGCCTTTGGCATGTTATTCGGCGGGTGGTCGGTTTCAATCCTTATTATCCTGGAATGCTCATCTGAAGACGACAAAAAAATGCATCCAATTCAGGCGCAGGAAAGTTTCAATCCTTATTGTACTGTAGAGTTACAAAGGTCATCAATCGACAACCTTTGTAAAATGGATAAAACCTTATTCCAATATTCTTTAGTTACAAGCAACCCAACCGTCGTCACATATTGCAACAGCAAACTCCCAATTGCCAAATGCAACCCCTAAACAGTATGCATATAAATCTCCATCCCCACCAATGAGGTAATCCAAAAGACAAAGATCCGTTTCGAGATCATAGTAATCCCAAGCATCATTCAGACAGTTAATATATACACATTGACAACAAATCCGAGAATCAACTAGGTCTCTTTGCTTTCCAGCAAATTCAGCAGCAGATCTCCAGACGAATATGAAATCGTCTTTATTAAGCTCTCGTAAGCTATTATTGCTATTAAGAACTTCTTGTAATATTGGCAGATAATTATTTAGAAGATAATCCTGAAATAACACATTTGTTTCATATCCTATTGATTTATAAAATGGTGTCTCTTTAATTTGTTTTTCTGTGGCGGAATTAATGAAAGAAATTCGTTTTTCGAGGATGGTTCTTTTGAATGTTAAAAGGTTTTGGAAGGCATCTTGATTCGAAAGCAACATAGCTTGTTCAGTTAAAATTGAACGCTCTGAGAGCTCATTATCCTTCTGGCATGCCCCCAGAAGCAAAAGAATAAACAGGAAAAAAAACAGATTTTTGTTCATAACTATTTGATTTAAGTATAAAAATTTCTAACTATCCAAAGACACACAAATACCACAATAATAAGGTGCCACTTATTATTAAAAAAAACAAAAGCATAATTTTTGAGCGGTGATCAAAAAGTAAGGCTTAAAAAGTTGTGATACACCGTCTTTTTTGAAATAAAACCAGGGAAGTTAAAATACATTCAATTATAAATCGTTTTAAATATAGCAAAAATATTTTTACATGAAAAATATACTAACGTTTTTTTTTGTTGTGCAATTAATTTTAAATTATGTTTGCGCTCAAAATTCCATAGAAATATTGAAAAATACTGAAAATGCATATGCATCTTGTGAATTTTATTCCAATAATGGAGAATTTACACAAACTCTGATTCAGAATTCAGGAAATAAGCTCATTAGAAAGGGAACATTCTCGACAAGATTTTCGAGAGAATCAGGTAAATTTAATTTTGAATTAAAGGATAGTGCCACTTTAGGGCACAAAATTGTGAGTAAGAATATTAGCATTAAAAGAAATTCATATAAAGACAAGACAGACTATATTTTTTTTGGGAATGAAAGGTTATTAGCTTCAGATAAAACTTCTTTGAACACAGCAGTTGGTAGAGTGGCAGGTATCACGTATGGTTTATCGAGTCTTATTGGAAGAGCGCTTTTGAAAGACGAAGTCGCAGGTGGCGGAACACTTTTTATTTACGACAGTATTTCGAGAATAGAAGATGAGAAATTCAATGGAAAATATTGCTATAAATTAAAATATCTCAAGAAAGTAATTCGAAATGAAAAAGATGATGAACTTGCTTTGAAACCCTTTAAAATGTCTAGTGATAGGGCGCTATCAAAGGTGATCCATCATGAAAGAGTTGTCTTTATTCAAAAAGACAATTTTTTTATTAGTAAAATTGAAGAATTTGATCAATTTGACAACTTCCATGTACAAACAGTAAAAGTATTTCATCATAATTAATCAGGGTTCTGTCGCATGTGGATACTGAACCAGCCCAATATATCCAAGTTACAAAAGTTAACTGTGTTGACAATATTCTTTCAGAAATATCCAAGGAACCTTCTCCTCTAAAGGAATTACATATTTATTTAAAAAACCCTGGAGGAAGATTTAATTGGCGAGAAATTTAAGAACCTAATAGACTAAGTGCTCACAGTTTTGGAAGTGCTGTACACATTAATGCAAGGTATTGGAAGTGGGAAATAAATTCTAATCGTCAAATGTTATATGAAATAAATATTCCAATAGAAATTATTGATATATCTGAAAAACAAGGATTTATATGGGTAGAGATATGGTATCATTTTGACACAATACATTTTGAGCACAGATCAGGAATGTTATTTTAATTTTTAAATTTTCAATGTTATTTCATTTTATTGGCCCTTTTAAAAACGAACTTCTCTCAGATCTATAAGATTGGGCTCTAGGAGAAGTTCGTTTTAAGGAAGGGAGAATTCCAACTTACTTTTCTACGTGAAAAGCTTTGGTTTGCACCCCAAGTTTATTGACGACTTTTAGTAGGTAGGTACCATTTTCTAAAGATCTTAAATTTATTTGTTGTTTGAGCAACCTTGACTTTGAAGCTTTTATCGAATTACCTTGGAGTGTGATGATTTCAAAGTTTGTTTCTAATCTATCCCAAGCTGTGTCTTGAGGGGCATTGGGCTGAATTTCAACATTAATGATATCCCTGGCAGGGTTAGGGCTGATTACAACTTGGTAATATGGACCGCACCCTGAAGGATAAACACTCTTGGTTGTCAGAAAAGCATTACATGTTTTTGAAGTTACAAAAGCATTGATTGCCCCGCCATAGAAAGGAGAACCTACTTGAACAGTAATGCTATTATTATTTTGATATAATATTTGCCATCCCGATGGTAAATGCCATGTGTAATCGTAACAACCAGCACTACCACTTGGAACATTTAAAGTGTAAGTATAAGTATAACCCTCACAAACATAATCTGGCCCCGATATAGTTTTATTAAACTGTCCTAATCTTACATAATTTAAAGCATCATATACATTCAATCTTCCAGCTCCTATTCCCCCTAGAAATTGCGAATTGTTTCCAACATTACTTATATCATCTGAAGTACACATCAAAATCTCCCTAGTCTGACTTTGAACTAAAGTAGGGTTGAGTTCTCTCATTAGAGCTACTGTTCCACTTGTTAACGCAGCGGAAAATGATGTACCCGAAAATGCTCCACCGATACCATTGTTTGGATAAGTTGTTTGCCAAACCCCGTGTGGAGCGCTAAGATCAACTTCAGGGTCATGAACATGACCTGTAGGCCCATGTTCGTCGTTTTGATTTACAGCAGTAACACAAATAATACCAGGATTATTACATCCACGATTATATGTTCCGTTATTTCCTGCTGCAACAATCACAACAACCCCAGCATTTATGGCATCCTGAATTGCAGTAGCATAAATTCCATTGTCTCTATAATAAAAGCTTAGATTTATTACATCAGCTCCATCGGCGATCGCATCATAAATGGCGTTAACTGATTGTACAACACTAACAAAATTACCTCCGGCAGAAATATTATAAAACATTAATCCCGAACTATGACCAACACTAGCAACTCCTGTGCCATTATTAGTTCTTGCAGAAGCAGTCCCAGCCATTTGATGACCATGTGTATTGGCTGTATTTCCTGTATAGTCCCTAGAAAAAATAGAATTGGGACTTAAATCATAATGATTTTCAGCATCATGAGTTTGATCGATGATTGCAATTCTTATATTGTTATTTCCTGTGGTAAGTTGCCATCCCCTTCTAGCATCTAACTGATCAAGCACTCCTATATTATTATTCGGATCATTGCTTGTTAAAGGTGCCACGCAATTCGTAGTATATGCGAGATAGGAATAATCCACAAACTGAATGTTAGGATCTTTTTCTAAATTCTCTTTTAGATTTGATATAGCACAATTCTGGCATTTTATGAGATATGTATTACTCAATCTTGGATTATTTGAAAGCCCTTCAAAACTAGAAACCTGATTAGAATTAAATAAGCTGTTTATAGATTGACTATTCATAAATTGTACTAGTGAATAGTTGTTCTTTTTAATTTCAGGTCGAAAACCCTGCTTAAAGGTCACAAGTAGCTCATTATCAATTATTTGATAAGGATGAGGCTCTTTGGCAATTTGAGGCTGTGCACCAACAGACGTTACAAAAAACAAAAACAAGGCACAAAGAAAAATAATTTTTTTTGATAGAATTTGTTTCATAATAATTAAGTTTTAATAATTTTATAGGTATATATTAGATTGGAATCTACAGATATTTTCAGAAAGTAAAACCCTGGAAGAAAATCATTTAAATCAAGCCTTTTCTTTGTAGTATTTACTTTATACTGTTTAAGTATATTTCCTTGAATATTATATACTTGTATAACCTTAGACCCTTTTGGCAATTCATTTAGATTGATATAATCGGTAACTGGATTGGGGAATATTGAGATAGGTTGAGGAGAAACCTCCACCACATCAGTAGAAATGAAGTCAAGTATTTCTCTGCAATCAATTTCTTGAAATTGATAAAATTTACCTGGAGTTTCAAAACAACTCAAACCTCTTGGTACTAAATCGACATTATAACTAACCCACAACGGTATACCAAAAACATTCCCTCTACCCTCAAAACCGATTCCTTTTAGAATTACGTTGCGTCCGTCATTGCTCTGGCTATAAGTTGGATCGTCAAAAATGTCCTGAAAGCCCCATTCATTTTCATTTATATCTTCTGAGTCGTTACCAGAAGCATTTGATACATATTGAACTTCAATCGTATCCTGACCGACTACCCTATGATCAATAGAATCAATTTGATAAATAAATCTGTCAAACTTGGAATTGGGATATGGCTTACGAAAAAATCCATTGAATTCATTTTCTACGACACTCAGAGTGTCTCCGGTTTGGGAACTGAAGTTAAAGACTACACGGAATTGATCCTCGATCCATACCCATACAGAATCTCCAGACACAAAAACATATTCATTTCCATAGTCTAGTCTTTCACCACTTAATAAAACTCCTTCTCCTTTGATAATTGTGGCGATAGTTTCTTCAATAGTTGTATCCCCGATAACTTGATATAAATCGAAGACTGGTACACTCTGCGCGTAAATCGGATTATCAGGATAATTTGGATAGTTATTCAAATAATACCACTTGGAGCCTTCCGAAGCAAAAGATTGTGTCCAGCTTAGTAAAGGCAACCCTGCAAAAAAAAATATAACAAAACACCGCCCAATTAAGACAATACAACTTTTCATATTATGACAATTAAAATTTTACATTATCTATTTAACGATAAAGATCTTTGATGAGAATTAAGCGACTGAAACTTGATTTAGAAATTTGAATGGGGTTTCTTCTATGGAAAAAGAGCAATTGCTAAACTCTGGGGTAGAAAATATTTATTTATTAAAAATTTTGAATAGATTTACTAAAAAAAATTACATGTATTTAGTAGATCCTAAAATATAAACTAATAAAATATAGGATATATGTAATTTTAATCCATTGATCATGGAAATAAAAATAAATAAAAAAGAATAAATAATTATTTGAGTGTAAATTGCAAATAAAAATAAAAATAGTCAATGCAAATTTAGAGTTTAACATATTAAAATATAACTATGTAGAAATATGGATTTGTTATTCAATAATTTCTGTTTTAAGCCGATCTTCAAATTCCAAAGAGAAGCACAAACCCGATAATTTGGTTGAATTGGTTTCTCTTTTCAATCTACACTTATCTGCTAAGATTCTAAATCGTTTCATCTTTTATTGCTTGTGAATGGCACCTTATCGGTGGTTTGCCCGCCAAACTAAGGGACAAAATATGTCATTATCTCAACTCGAATAGGAGATCACTAAAAAAGCAAGTCTTGGTAAAATGTGCACATTTTTTAACATCTGATAGGTATCCGAATAAGGTTTTGATAGTCAGGTTTTTATATAGGTATAAGTGAAAGTTGCGGAAATCATTTTTACTTCAGTTTCGAAAACTTCATGAATAATTGACAATCAAATGTTGAGTCCAAAACTACAGGTAATATATGAAGTCTCTTTTTCCCTACCAATAATCGAAACAGCCTTACCACGTCCAAAACCTAGGGCATTGAAAGCTCAATCAAGTATTTTGATTACAGCATAAGCCTATTTTGGAAACTGACAAAGCAACGAGAACATACATTACCCTCAACTTTGTATTAACATTAATTCAATCAGTAACATCGGTTTTTTTACAAAAAAATCACCCTGACATTTTAACGCTGTTTGAACTGCCAAAGATGATTTTTCGTCCGTTCCACCATCTCATAATATTCCTCCACCTCATACTCTAATCCCGCTGCTTTTAATGCCCCGATGGAATACCTGCCAACCTTTTGCTCCATAAAGGCCCAAGGCGGGAAATACTGACCAAGCCTTGTTAATGGGCGTGAAAAAGGTACCACAGATGGGCGCGAAAAAGGTACCACTCCAAATTGTTAAACTTGGCCTCCAAAACGGACGGTCACAATGTACG
>CAZHNG010000191.1:0-13116 GCA_964533785.1 uncultured Saprospiraceae bacterium
TCAATTAGTTAGAATTTTTTGTCTAACTTCTAGAGTCTAGCGTCAAAAGTCTAGAACCTTACAACCACTTAAATATTGAGAATCGCACCAAGTTTAAAAGCCAATACAGCTAGACACTAAACGTTAAACTGAATAACAGCAAATATTCGATAATCAGCGGGTAATTTCAAAGGAGGCAACCACTCCGAAGCCCTTTTTTCAATTGATTATCAAACACTGAAAATATTACGTTAAAAGTCCAATTAAAAGAACTTAGTATCAAAACAATATGGAAAAAGAAAAAAACCAACTACGCAGCCGTGAGTGGTTTGAACCGGCTGATGACAAATTAGGATTTATACACCGGTCTTGGTTACGCAACCGCGGATATCCGGATGACCATTTTCGGGGCAGACCGGTCATTGGCATTTGTAATACCTGGTCGGAATTAACACCTTGTAATGCACATCTACGCGAATTTGCGGAATTTGTAAAAAGAGGCGTTTTAGAAGCCGGTGGTTTTCCGCTTGAATTTCCGGTTACTTCTTTGGGAGAAACATTAATGCGGCCGACGACCATGTTATTCCGTAACTTGGCAGCTATGGATACGGAAGAATGTATCCGGGCATACCCTATGGACGGAGTGGTGCTTTTGACCGGTTGTGACAAAACGACTCCTTCCACGGTTATGGGAGCTTGCAGTGTAGATCTGCCGACGATCGTCGTCCCTGGCGGCCCCATGTTGAACGGACGGTACAAAAACGAATTGATCGGCTCCGGTACTTTCGCCTGGAAACTTAAAGATAAACTCAACAATGAAGAATTTACTGCGGAAGACTTGCTCGAGGCAGAAGTTTGCTCTGCCCGAAGTGCCGGACATTGTATGACCATGGGTACGGCTTCTACAATGGCCTGCATGGTAGAATCACTGGGTTTAACCCTCCCGGGAGCCGCAGCTATCCCGGCCGTTGATTCCCGAAAACGCACCTTGGCTCAATTATCCGGTCGCCGCATTGTAGAAATGGTAAAAGAAGATTTAAAGCTTTCCAAAATATTAACCAGGCAAGCTTTTGAAAATGCCATTATCGTGAATGCCGGCATCGGTGGTTCCACCAATTTTGTAGTACACTTATTGGCCATCGCCGGCCGCATCGGTGTAGAACTGAACCTTGAAGATTTTGATCAATTGGGCAGCCAGATCCCACTGTTGGTCAACCTGATGCCTTCAGGTACATTTTTGATGGAAGATTTCTTCTATGCCGGAGGCTTGCCCGTCGTGATCAAAGAATTGAATGAACACCTGCACCTCGATGCTATTACTGCGAACGGCAAAAGCCTGGGAGAAAACAATGCGAAGGCAGAAAATTACAACCCGGAAGTTATTGCCTCCATCGACCAACCCTTAAAACCAGCCGCCGGCATTGCAGTTTTAAAAGGTAATTTATGCGAAGACGGAGCCATCATCAAACCCTCGGCCGCTACCGATGAATTGATGCAACACCGGGGCAAAGCAGTGGTTTTTGAAAGTATCGAAGAATACCATGCCACCATCGATGATCCTGAGCTCGAAATTGATGAGAACAGTATTATGGTATTAAAGGGAGTTGGCCCGGTAGGTTATCCCGGTATGCCGGAAATGGGGAACATGGACTTACCTCTCAAAGTCCTGAAAAAAGGGGTAAAAGATATGGTTCGCATTTCGGACGGAAGAATGAGTGGAACTGCATATGGCACGGTAATATTACACGTGTCACCGGAGTCGGCCATCGGAGGTACCTTAGCTTTAGTACAGACGGGGGATATCATTGAACTCGATGTCCCTAACCGCAAACTGAACCTTGAAATTTCCGATGAAGAATTAGCCAAGAGAAAAGCTGCCTGGACTCCACCTCCTCCGAGAGCTGATCGCGGTTATGTAAACCTTTATATTAACAGCGTACAGCAATCTCATTTGGGGGCTGACCTGGACTTTCTGGTCGGCGGATCGGGATCGGAAGTAGAAAGAGAACTGCATTGACATTAAAAAACGAAAACACCAACACAAGTGATAATTTTACTCCTTATACTCAGCGTTGTATTCATCATTTTGCTGACCGTAAAGTACCAGGTGCATCCTTTTCTTGCCCTTTTATTTGCCGGTATTGGTTACGGACTATTGGCGGGCATGACACCCGGAGCAATCATTCAATCGATCAATGAAGGATTTGGAAATATCCTGGGGGGCGTAGGATTGATCATTATTTTCGGCATCATCATCGGTACTTTTCTCGAACAAACCGGTGCAGCTTTTAAATTGGCCGAAATCATTCTCAAATTTATCGGGGAAAAAAGGGTGCACGCCGCAATGGGCATTGTGGGATATATTATTTCCATTCCCGTTTTTGCCGATAGCGGTTTTGTCATCATGAACCCGTTGAATAAGAGTTTGTCCAAAAAGGCAGGCCTTTCTATAACGGGAACGGGGATCTCTTTAATGTTAGGTTTGCTCTTGACACACACCATGGTGCCTCCCACTCCGGGCCCCATCGCTGCAGCCGGTATTCTCGAAGCCGACATCGGGATAGTAATGATCGTAGGCTTGATCATTAGTGCCATCACTTTAGTCGTAACGATCATCTACTCCCAAAAAATTGCATCCAAAACCTACATAGATCCCAATCCGGATTTCACAGAAGGAGAAATGGACAAAAAAACAGAACAAGCACCGAGTGCACTCATGTCGTTCTTGCCCATTCTTATCCCTATTGTATTGATAGTCGTAAAATCCATAATGGATTTTCAGTACAAGGATGCCAAACCCTCGGGGGTCTTTTTCTCAGCGCTTGACTTTGTGGGTACACCCGTAATTGCGTTGATCATCGGAATGTTGTTGTCCTTTTTACTACCCAAAAGACTGGAGAAACAAATGCTTTCTACGACCGGATGGGTTGGCCAGGCTTTGATCGCCTCCGCAACGATCATCCTCATTACGGGGGCTGGTGGTGTTTTTGGTAAGATATTACAAAATTCAGGCATTGCCGACGCGATGGCCAGTGGTTTGTCCAGTGTTAATATTGGGATCTGGCTTCCTTTTCTGTTGGCGGCCGCCATTAAAACAGCTCAGGGTTCTTCAACGGTGGCTTTAATTACGACCGCTTCCATTATCGCTCCTTTAATGGGCAACCTGGGTTTTGAGACTGAAATACAAAAAGCACTCGTAGTAATTGCCATTGGTGCCGGCTCAGCCGTAGTTTCGCACGCGAACGATAGCGGTTTCTGGGTAATTACCCAACTAACCGGCATGGACGTCAAGACGGGATACCGGCTCTATACTACCGGAACGTTTGTAGCGGGTATTACCGCAGCCATCCTTGTTTTTCTGGCCTATACCATCTTGGCATAGGTGAAAACGCAAGTTTTGTGAACCACCAGGCTTTTTTGAGCGCCAACTGTTACAACGCAAGATAAAAGCTCGCTTGTATTGTTGCATCTGGCGTCTGGTATCTTTCCTCTTTTATTAATCTAGTGCAGCCTGGTGAATAGCATTAAAGATCAGTTTAAAAGTTCCCCGCGGCTGCCCCCTGAATTGTGGTCTAAAAGCGAATAATACCACATTACCTTCACCGTATTTCACGTCGATCATAGCTGCTTTGTTCTTTAAATACCGCTCCTCTCCCATCGCCCAGCCACTCATCAACAGATCTTTGCCGGCATATTGTACGACTACATTTGCTTCCGGTTTGGGTGCTTCTTTGATATTCTCTTTCCCTCCTTCTCCTGTACGGGAAGGAACATAAATTTCAAAGGCACGACTTCTTGAAAAGGAAGTAGCGACTTCTGCCGGCATACCATTCGCAAAAGGCGATTCCGTATTAACAGAAGCCCGAATAAGCGAACCGGGAATAAAGAATTGATTATTAGAAAGCCGTTCGGTAACATTCCGGATGGGCAGTCCCAGCTGATCAATGGCAAAATCACTGGCGTCATCAAATGTGATCAGTGAACCGCCTTGTTCGACATAGTTCTTTAGCGCAGTTGCACCTTCTAACCCCAAACCGCCGGTCATGTGTTCCGGGCGGGTGCCCGCACGATGTCCGTTCAAAATGAACTGCGGTGATTCATCAGGAAGAATGATAGCATGGTATACTGATAAATCCAGGGTTCTTACATCTTCATCGTGCAAAGTATCGAGATCAAAAGCGTGCTGCTCTAAAACCCATCGCGTCCATCCTTCGTCCATATTAGGTCCCCAGGATTTATATAAGCCGACTTTTATGGGTTGGAGGGTTTTCGTTTTGCTTTTCAGATTATTGGTAACTGCCGTAAAATCAAGCCCCAACTCCTCCGCAGTGGAGACTAATTGATTGGAAAAATTGCCTTGACCGTTGACTAAAAAAGAACCCACCGGAAAAGCACTGCCATTCATTTTTGTTTCTTCTTCTAGAATACTGACCGACATTCCCTGCTGCTGTAAAATATTTACTGCTTTATAAGCATTATTCTGGTGATTAGACAGTAAAAATCCCGACTTGCTTTTTCCATAAACAGCACCTTTTTCAGGGGCTAAAAGTTTATCCATTGCCACTAATTCAATATCTAGATTGAAGGTACTGTCGATACGGTCAACCATAACTCCCATCTGCATCGGCAAGGTCCAGCCGGCAAGATCATAAGGGGGCATTGGCGGCCCTCCCGGGTATTGAAACTGATCCGGATAAGCTTGGGATTCCAGCAGGTCAATTAAGAAAGGACGAAAGGCTTGTGCACCGTAAAAAATGACCGAACCGGATTCGTAGGTCTTTTCACCAACTTGAAATGCTTCTTGAGCTACCTTGCCCTCTAATCCGCCACGGTATAAAATATTGATAAGGTTGCGGGCCTCTCCTTTATCCCACTGATCAGCAGGTACCACGTAGGCAAATGCCTCTTCTTGATTTTCGATCGCATCACGGCCCATTTGGTATATGTTGTACAAAAATTCTTCCTTCCTATCCGCTGCGATATTCAATACCGCCATGGAGGCCGTCAGCATATAATCAACCGCATCTCTAAAATGCGACTCTCCACCTTCCCAGGGATAGGGATAAAAAATTTCCGATCCGTCGGTTTTTACACCCCGGATGGTCGAAGGTTTCTTTGCCGGATCATAATAGCGAGGGGTTGGGGTAGCGTGAGCCACTTCCGTTAAGATTCCGATCATATTATGGTAGTAGGGAGCTGTTCGCATTCCACCGTTCCACCACATACTAAAACTGACGCCGGAGATCACGCCCGGCATTTTCTTCATAGCAAAACGATTGGCCATTGCCGAACCCACCAAATTAACACCCGTCGTCACTCCGGGATGGATCCGTGGATTGACCGGGCTGCGGAAAGGCGGTAGAAATATACGTGCCCAGGCCGGTGATGTTTGGTGGTGATTATGTACGATCTGGGGGTACCACTCCCAATATAAAACCTTGGTAGCGGCCTGTGTTTCAGGCGTGTTATTCATGAACCAATCGCGATTATTATCATGCCCTACGTATTTTTGGTATAAAATGGGCGGGCTGGACGTTTCGTAAGGGGTTCCCAGGTTTTTTCGGTACCAGTCCACTACAATATCAACCCCATCTGGATTTATAGAAGGCACCAGTAACGTAATTACGTTGTTACGAATTTTCTGCATTTCTGTGGTTTCTTCCGTTGCAATCTTATACGCTAATTCATTTGCCATCTGGGCGCACGCACGCTCAGTGGCGTGCATTCCAGCATCTAACCAAACAATGGCTTTTCCAATCTCCGACAACTCTTTAGCTTCTTCCTCACTGATACGGGCTCTGGCCAGCTTTTCACTGATCTCCCGCCAGCGTTCTAATTCTTGTAGGTTACGCTCAGTAGAAATGAACATTAATTTAATGGGCCTACCCATGACCGATTTCCCGATCTCTATCATTTGTACGCGGTCACTCGCGGCATCCAGCTTGGCGTAATAATCCAACATTTGATCGTAATCAGCCAGCTTGTAATCGGCACCTACCTTAAACCCAAACACTTCTTCGGGAGAAGGGACTTGTGCATTCAAAATATGAAAAAGAGAAAATATAATAGTTGAGAAGACTAATAGATATTGTTTACAAATCATGAAATTTTCTTTTGCTAATGAATGGCGGTTAAGATAGAATGGAAATGGGAATATTCAAAATGGAGCCGGGAAATGGAAAAAGAGCCCATCAAAAAAGATAATTTAGTGTTGCTCTACTTCTTAACTGGTTATAGGGTTATAAAGTTATGTGGAGATAAATATTGGACATATTTTGTATAACCAAATAACCGTATAACCCCATAACCATAACCCCAAAGCCAACGGAGCAGTACGTCTAGCGTCTAATCTATTTAAACTTCACTTCCCCATCCAAAGCGGTTTCCCCTTCGTAAATATCGATCAAAGGGTATTCCGCCATGATCACATTATCTTCAATCGTGGCATTTTTAAAAGTACTCTTTCTAATTTTTCCCGGCAAATAATATATGGTCTTGTAAATGCCATTCGGAATATGGTTTTTCAAAAATTGCACCTGCTGTAAACTAGCTTGACCCTGATTTTCGTTCATTATCGGATTGCGAGTAAAAGACCGCTTGTCAAGTTCAAATAACTTATTATTTTCGAAGCTGATGGTTTGATCATTACCACTTTCCGGTCTATCTCTTTCATAAGCCAAATTACTCACTTTTTGCACCTGATACAAATCCTGATAGAAGTAATCAATATCGCTTAGATCCTGGAAATCAAAAGTAATGGTAGCCAAAAGGGTTTCCTCCATTTCATCAAATTTGAGATGTAAATTGACCTTTTTCCAGAATTCCGGTCTTTTCAACTTCGATCCATCAAGTTCTGCTGCATCGTTGAAATTAATGACAGTGTCAATTGCATTTAATGGATTAAAGCCTTGAATTTCACCTTCTTGCCGGGTCATTTCCTCCATCAAAGCAGTCAAAGTAGTATTTTCATAAATGCCTCCCATATCAAAGACCAATTGGTATTTTCCAGAGCCATCTTCATTAAGATGAACCTCTTCAGTGATATTCAAACAGCCTGAAAACCCAATGGCCATGCATACGATCAATCCTAAAACCAAAAGACGTTTCATAAATTTGCGTTATTTTGAAAATGCAAAAACTATCCTGAATCAAAGACGTTACACTTACCGGGTTAAAGATATAAAGTAAACTTCGATATGATAAAAACTAAGGATAAAATTGATACACTCGGTGCTTTAAAAGCTAGTGGTTACCAAAGTAGAACGATAAAAGAGGAATTAAGATCCAACCTGATCAAGAAATTAAAACAAAAGGAAAAAGTATTCGAAGGTATCATTGGATTTGATGACACGGTATTACCGGACATTGAAAGGGCTGTATTATCTCAGCACAATATTCTTTTACTGGGCTTGCGAGGCCAGGCCAAAACGAAAATAGCAAGATTACTGATCAATCTTTTGGATGAATATATGCCCATCGTAGCGGGCAGTGAGCTGAATGATGATCCATTGAACCCAATATCCCGTTTTGCCAAAGAGCTCATTAAGGAACACGGTGAAAATACCCCCATCGAATGGGTACACCGTAGTGAGCGGTACGTGGAAAAGCTGGCAACACCTGATGTAAGTGTTGCCGATTTGGTGGGAGACGTTGACCCGATCAAAGCAGCTACCTTGAAGTTACCTTATTCCGATGAAAGGGTTATCCACTATGGCTTGATCCCGCGTGCACACCGCAGTATTTTCGTGATCAACGAACTTCCGGATCTACAGCCACGTATCCAGGTATCCTTATTTAACATCTTGCAAGAGGGAGATATCCAAATTCGTGGTTTTAAATTGAGAATGCCCTTGGAGCTTCAATTTGTTTTTACCGCCAATCCCGAAGACTACACCAACCGGGGAAGTATTATCACTCCCTTGAAAGACCGGATTGAAAGCCAGGTATTGACCCACTACCCAAAAAATGTTGATATCGCACGGCGCATCACTATACAGGAAGCCCGGTTATCTAAAGAACAGCAGGAAAATATCATCATTCCGGATCTGTTGCAGAACCTGCTTGAACAAATTGCCTTTGAAGCGAGAGAAAGCGAATTTATTGATGAAAAAAGCGGAGTTTCCGCCCGACTCACGATCTCTGCCCTGGAAAATCTGGCAAGTACCGCCGAAAGACGCCTACTCATTAATGGCGAAAATAAAACCCAGGTTCGGATTACCGATTTTTGGGGTATCGTGCCTGCTATTACCGGTAAAGTTGAACTGGTTTACGAAGGTGAACAAGAAGGTTCATATAGCGTAGCCATGGCTTTGATCGGTCGTGCCATTAAAAAGGCTTTTCTGGCGCATTTCCCCAATCCGGACAAATTGAAGAAGGGAGTAGAAAGAGATCCTTTTGGAACCATCAGAGCATGGTTTTCAGGAGGAAATGCCAGCGACCTGATCCTGGATGCTCCTGATCAGCAGTTCCACAAAGCCCTCGAAAAGGTAGCCGGCCTCAAGAAATTGGTCAACAGAACCTTACCCAACCTGAAAGAAAACGAAGTTTATACCTATATGGAATTGGTACTACACGGACTGGCGGAATTCAACGTGATCAACAAAGACATTCTCGAGAACAGTTTGTCTTTTAAAGACATCCTCGCAGATATGCTGGATGATGACACTTTTGATGATTTTAATTAGTATATTTTTGTGTTTTAGCTTATATTGTATGGTTAGATAAAGTTTGGACTTTTGACGCTAGACACTAGACGCTAGATTTTAGACAACAAAACGCTGATATTCGATGGATATCAATTTTTTAGAATAAATAAGTTTCCCTTGATTGTCATTTAGTTATATTTTTTGGTCTAACTTCTAGAGTCTAGCGTCAAAAGTCTAGATAAAGTTAAAACACAAAAAATATGTTACTAAAAATACATCCTGAGAATCCGGAGGGCCGCAAGATCGATCAGGTAGTCGAATGTCTGGAGAATGGAGGAATTATTATTTATCCCACAGATACCGTTTATGGTCTGGGCTGTGATATATTTAATCCCAAAGCAGTCGATCGCATTTGTAAACTACGGAAACTAGATCCCAAAAAGGCCATGTTATCTTTTATCTGTACGGACATCAGTCAAATTGCTCAGTTCACCCAACCTATCGATAATACTATTTTTAAAATTCTTAAACGGAATTTACCAGGACCATTTACTTTTGTATTAAATTCTAACAATAAAGTTCCTAAACTATTCAAAAATAAAAAGCGAACCATCGGAGTGAGGGTTCCCGATCATAAAGTTCCACTGGCTATTACCCAACAGCTCGGCCGTCCTATTTTAACTACTTCCTTAAAATCTGACGACGAAATCCTCGAATACTTTACTAATCCTGTTGATTTTTTCGAAGATTTCAATAAATTAGTTGATATTATCATTGATTCTGGTCCTGGTAGGAATGTACCGTCTACGGTTGTAGATTGTACGACGGAAAAACCAGAGCTGATTCGCAAGGGTGTCGGTGTATTAGTCGTATAACCTATTACTGCTCTCATTAGCTCCCCTCCCCATTGAGCGGTTGCTTCCGGCACTGAAACGCAGTACGACTTCACCCCAGAATAAAAACCAATAAACCTGAGAAAACTATGGGAAGACTGATTGTTGTTACAAGTTTATTTGTATTCCAATTTTGGATCGCTAAAGGAATGACTGGTGATAGTATCAACTATCTGAATCGGTACGATACTGTTTTTTTAACGGCTAATGCTTTTGGAGAAAAAATCTTTGTTCATAAAATAGCGCCAAAGCAAACGCTTTATTCGCTGGCGAAGTTTTACGGTTTGTCAACAGAAGAACTATACTTTTACAATCCTGGATTGAAGAACAAGAACATTGCAGTAGATACACCCGTTAGTATACCCATTCCCAATAGCGCCATCCAGAGATATAAAGGCCCCGATTTTGTTGTTTGGAAATACATTCCGGTTTACTATGTTGTAAAAAAAGGAGATACCATGTACCGGATCGCCAAAAACTATTTCAGAATGCCCATTGAAGATCTTATGGAACGCAATGATCTGATAGACATGACGATGAAGGTGGGACAAATCTTGCACGTGGGCTGGATGAAACTGGGCGGCATCCCCAAGGAATACCGCAGAGTAGCCGGTGGACCGCTTTCCGCCCGCAATAAGGCCATGCGCCTTTTGTATATGAAACAAAGCCAGTACAAACGAGAATACAACCAAAAGGGAGCTGCCGCCTGGAAGAACAATGCTAAAAAAGATACTGACTTTTATGCATTGCATGCCAGTGCTCCGATCAATTCCGTTATTTCCGTCACAAACCCTATGACCAGGAGAATTGTTTATGCAAAAGTGGTGGGAAGAATTCCGGTCACGACCTACGACGATAACGTCAAAGTAGTACTGTCTCCTTTGGCCGCCAAATTTCTTGGTGCCAAAGATCCGAAGTTTTTTGTGCGGATTAAGTATTTAAAGTAAATGGAAAACCCTTCAATAATCCTATCTTTGGGCAGTGGTAATATTTAGAAATTTCCCTTAAAAATGTATTCGATCTATATCTTGCCGGCAATCCATAATATTTAGTAAACGTTATCGTCGTATCACCTCAACAAATTGAATACAAAACACCCAACTCACAACGCGTAACCCGCAACACTTTTGACCAACCAAAAATAAAACACCTGACAATGCAATACCATAAAAATATATTGGCAACGATCGGAAACACACCGCTCGTCCAACTACATAAAGTAGTAGATACCGTACCCGCTACTGTACTGATGAAAGTGGAAACATTCAACCCAGGGCATTCCATAAAAGACCGGATGGCACTGAAAATGTTAGAAGATGCCGAAAAAAGCGGTGCAATTCAACCCGGCGGTACTATTATCGAATGTACATCTGGAAATACTGGAATGGGCCTGGCGATCGCCGCCGCCGTAAAAGGCTACAAATGCATTTTTACGACCACCGATAAACAGTCAAAAGAAAAGATTGATCTACTGAAAGCCGTAGGAGCGGAAGTCATCGTCTGCCCTACCAATGTAGCGGCGGATGACCCCAAATCTTATTATTCCGTTGCCAACCGCTTAAGTCAGGAAATCCCCAATTCATTCTGGTGCAATCAATATGACAATCTCTCCAACCGGCTAGCCCATTACGAAAGTACCGGCCCTGAAATCTGGCAACAGACTGACGGAAAAATTACCCACCTGGTGGTAGGAGTGGGAACGGGCGGTACTATTTCTGGTACCGGTCGCTATCTCAAAGAAAAAAAACCGGCAGTACAAATTTGGGGAATTGACACTTATGGTTCCGCCCTTAAAAAATACCACGAAACGGGTGAATTCGACGAACGGGAAATATACCCCTATATTACCGAAGGAATTGGAGAAGATATCATCCCTAAAAATATAGATTTCAATATCATTGATCATTTTGAAAAAGTAACGGATAAAGACGGAGCAATAATGGCCCGCCGCCTGGCACGTGAGGAAGGTATTCTATTAGGCTATTCTGCCGGATCTGCTATCGCCGGCCTTTTACAATTAAGACACCGGTTGACTAAAGAAGATATCGTCGTTGTCGTTATTCACGACCATGGCAGCCGGTATATCGGAAAAATTTATAATGATGACTGGATGCGGGAACGTGGATTTCTCGACAGAGCACTCAAAGTAAAAGATGTCATTGCCTTGAAGACCGATCATGCTTTTTACACGATCAATGCAGAGGCAACGGTGCGACATGCTTTGAAATTAATGAAACAAAAGGAAATTTCACAGCTCCCTGTCTTAAAGAAGGACAACATTATTGGTTCGATCACGGAAAATATCATCCTCGGACATATTCTGGATAACCCTACGGGCAACCACGAAATGCTGGTAGAATCGATCATGAATCCTCCTTTCCCCGAAGTAAATGAAGATCTGCCCATTAAACAACTGAGGTTTTTCCTGGATAAAAAAATACAGGCCGTTGTTGCCAAAGACAAAGCGGGTAAACTCCATATCATAACTCAGTACGACATCATTCAAGTACTCTAAACTAACAACACCATTAGAAATTTTATGGATTACAATAAATATACTTTGACCGTTAACCCCAAAGAACAGGAATGGATTATCGGTCACCTTGGAGTACTACCTTTTGAAGCTTTCGAAGAAAGAACGGGAGAAATAGATGCCTATCTTTCATCTGCTGAAAACCATGTTCTGATTGACAAGGCCTTGAAAGATTTACAAAGCAGGTATCAATTTGACATTCATCGGGAGGTGGTGAAAAACCAGAACTGGAATGCTTTGTGGGAGTCCAATTTCCACCCCATACACATTGGTAACTTTTGTTGTGTCCGGGCTCCCTTCCATCCACCAGATACTTCTGTACGATATGAAATACTGATCGAACCTAAAATGGCATTTGGTACGGGGCATCACGAAACGACGTACATGATGATCCAATTGATGGAAAATTTGAAATACAAAGAAAAAATAGTGCTCGACTATGGCTGTGGTACGGGCATTCTAGGTATTCTGTCCAGCCTGATGGGGGCTTTATCCGTTGATGCTGTCGATATTGATGAATGGGCAGTTGAAAACAGCCTGGAAAATGCCGAGCGGAATAACTGCACGAACCTACACATTGAAAAAGGTACTATCGACTTGGTAGCGGGTCGATCCTATGATATCATCCTTGCTAATATTAACCGGAATGTAATCCTACAGACGCTTTCAATTATGGCTTCATTATTGAAAACTGGCGGGCAATTGCTAATATCAGGTTTTCTAAACTCAGACCGAACGCAAATTGTTGGCGAAGCAGAAAAAACGGGACTCCAAATCACTAATATGCTCACCAAAGGAGAATGGTGCGCTATGATCTTGGCACACCAACATTCAAACTAATTGACTTGTTATAGATAAAAGAGCGGATACCCGATGTCAGAATGTGTGGAATTGATTTTAAAGGTTCTGGACGCAAGCATCAGGATTCTCTTACCAACAATACCAAACATTCCAGCACTTTAAATTTGACGTCTCACTTATTTTCTATTGGACTTTTGACGCTAGACACTTGACGCTAGATTTTAGACAACAAAACGCTGATATTCAATGGATATCAATTTTTCAG
>CAZHNG010000192.1:0-13114 GCA_964533785.1 uncultured Saprospiraceae bacterium
GTATAGAAGAAATAGAACAGGCTACAACAAAAGCTATGCAATAATGCTCCTAACGCCGCACTCTGTATAGCTGGTCGTACACTTAATAAACCACTAAATGACAGCTTTAGAACTGATAATCGACCTCCATAAAGGTGCTGAAAGACAAGGCCCCGGAAGTGAAAAGGAAACGCAGTAAATGAAGTGGAGTAACCTTAATTGGTAATAATGAGAATAAAAGACAATAAATATTATCTAAAATATTCCGAAGAAATAGGTAAATCATTAAAGGATTGGTTTGAGGGGTATGATTTTTCAGATAGTCGCATAGATCTGGGGTATAATACCAAAGCCGCAGCGGTTTATTCATCCAATATAGAAGGGAACTCCGTAGACCTGAATTCTTTTATGAACTCCATGTTGGCAGATAAGAGTTTTAAACCCCAAAAGGAAATCAAGGAAATAGAAAATTTAATCAAAGCCTATGAATATGCCCAAAATAATGAACTCGACAGTAAACACTTTTTGATCGCCCATAAAAAATTGTCCTCCACTATATTGATCAAAGACAAAAGAGGAAAATACCGAACAGACCGGATGGGCGTCTTTGATAGTTATGGGTTAATTTACATGGCCATTGAACCCGAGTATGTGGAAGAAAAAATGTCTGAATTTTTTGAAGACATCGAATGGTTACTGACGAAGGATATGGAGCTTGTAGAGGTATTTTATTATGCCGCACTCATTCATTTAATATTTGTCCATATCCATCCATTTTGGGATGGTAACGGTAGATCAGCCAGATTACTGGAAAAATGGTTCCTATCTAAAAAGATAAACAGCCGCGCCTGGAAACTTCAATCAGAGCGATACTATAAGGATCATTTGGAAGACTATTACAGTAACATCAACTTGGGGGTAAATTATTACGAATTAGACTATGATCAATGCTTGCCTTTTTTGAAAATGTTACCAAAATGTTTGAGTTACTAAAATCATTAATCATCATTCCGCGACCTGCTACATTAAACCGATTTCTGATTATTTTTCTTGTATTGGTGGGGTGCCGGGCAGAAGAAGAAGGCGCCGAATTAAGAGCAATAACCACGATTCAGTTTGAGTCTAACGTATTAGAGGAAAAACGGAAGATCTTTATAAGCCTCCCTAAAAATGAGCTAACTGATAAACTGGGGAAAAAGAAGTTCCCGGTCATCTACGTCCTGGATGGCGAAACGATGTTTGATTATGTGGTGGGTATGGTCAACTTTTTGAGTCTGGCCAAAGGAAATGACGTACTCCCCCAATCGATAATAGTAGGCATTCCCAATACGAATAGAACAAGAGATTTAACTCCAAATCCCGTACCAGGAGACGGAAAATCCGGTGGAGGAAAAGTGTTTGCAAGTTTCCTGGAAAAGGAACTGATACCTTACATTGATGAAAACTACCCAACCTTGCATTACAAAACCATAATAGGGCATTCTTTTGGAGGGTTATTTGCAATCTACGTGCTGTACAATCATCCGGAACTATTTAATAACTACATTGCCCTGGACCCCTCTTTTCAATATTTAAACAAACAGGAAAATGACTTCAATGATTTGCGCTACCAAGGTAAACAACTATTTGTCGGAATTGCCAACACCATAGGCTTGGGCTTGGATACCAGTGATTATGATTTAGACGCCAATACCAGGCATTTTGATGAATTAATGCAATGGAGCAGAAAGATGGAACAACACAGTGGGACCAAACTGAAAACCTGGTCCAGGTATTATGAAAATGACGACCACGCCAGCTTATGCGTAGAAGCTACTTATGACGCCTTGAGAATCATGTTTTCCTGGTACCATATAGATCTTTTAGCCTTAAGGCAAGATCCTGCCAAAACCAAGCCGATAAAAAAAATAATCGAAGATCACTACCAGCTTATCTCCGCGAAATACAACGAAACGGTACTGCCGGACGAAGAATTTGTCAATAGGGTAGCCTGGCTCAATTTGAGTTCAGACAGGGAAACCGTAAAGGAATTACTGACAATGAACTTATTGAATTATCCTGAAAGTTTTAATGCAAATTTTGCATTAGGAAATTTCTACAGGATCGCGGGGAAAAGTGATTCGGCCAAAATATATTTAAAGACAGCACTGAAAATAAAAGACGATTTGAAAGCTGCAGCATTGCTGGAAAAAATACAATAGGACCTTACCCTTGACCATTATATTATAACAACCGAAATATGGATTTTATGAGTTAGGAAATCAGATCAGAAGAGTTTCTGATTCAATCAATTTCCATATTACAGTAAGTTACGGCTGAAGAAAATTAATAAATTTATCATCTATATCATTTTTCACTGGTGGGCTTAACCATGATCTTACTGATCAACGTTCAAACTCACAACACGACTTCCAATGTTTACAATCTTCTGCTGTAAAATTATCAATTACATCCAGCAACGCGTACTTTTGTTCCTTAGCAAAAAAGAAGAAGATCGACAATGAATCCATCCTACTTAGATGAACTGAATGATGTACAGCAACAGGCGGTTACCACTATTGATGGCCCCGTTTTGGTAGTAGCAGGGCCCGGCTCTGGCAAAACGAGAGTGCTTACTTACCGGATCGCTCATCTGATCAACATGGGGGTATCACCGTATTCGATCCTGGCTTTGACCTTTACCAACAAGGCCGCACGAGAAATGAAGGAGCGGATCGTCAAGACGGTCGGTGATAAGGGACGCAGTGTATGGGCCGGTACATTTCACTCCATCTTTGCCAGGATCTTGCGGATAGAAGCGGATAAAATCGGGTATCCCAAGAACTTTACTATCTACGATACGGATGATTCGAAAAGCTTGATCCGCAACATCATTAAGGAATTGAATCTTAACAAAGAGAATTATAATGTCAATGCCATCCGGGCGCGTATTTCCTCGGCAAAGAGCCGATTAATTACCCCCAAAAGATATGAGGCCAATGAAGAACTGAAAAGAGAAGATAAATTAGCCAAACGCCCTTATTTCTATCAAATTTACAGCAAGTACACCGCGCGTTGTAAGCAAGCGGGAGCGATGGATTTTGATGATCTGTTGTACCGGTTTTACGAATTATTACACACCAATCCAGGTAATGTACTCGAAAAATACCAGGCCCGGTTCAGTCATATCATGGTGGATGAGTTCCAGGATACCAATCAGTTGCAATACGCCATTGTCAGAAAATTGGTGATTTTTGAAAACAGCCCTTACAACATTTGTGTAGTTGGGGATGATGCCCAAAGTATTTACGCCTTCAGGGGGGCAACGATCCAAAATATACTGGACTACGAAAACGACTTTCAACAACATGGTATCCAGGTTTTTAAGCTGGAACAGAACTATCGCTCTACCGAACACATTGTACAAGCTGCCAATGAGGTCATCATTCACAATAAGAGGCAGATCCCCAAAAAGATCTGGTCACACAAAGGTATAGGCCATAAGATCAACATCATCGAAGCCCAAAGCGACGGTGAAGAAGGAAAACGAGTTATTGAAAGCATCCTGGAGCAAAAGACCAGACAGCATTTGCAAAATAAGGATATTGCTATTCTTTACCGGACCAACTCCCAGTCCAGGATCTTCGAAGAACACCTGACCAATGAGCGGATACCCTACCGGATTTACGGGGGGCTCTCTTTCTACGATCGCAAAGAAGTTAAAGACCTGTTTGCCTACATGAGGTTGGCGGTCAACCCAAAGGATGAAGAAGCTCTGCGGCGGGTCATCAACTATCCAAAAAGAGGGATCGGTAAATCTACCGTTGATAAATTGGCAGCTTTGGCGGACCAAAACGGACAAACACTCTGGGAAGTCATTCCTCAATTACCCATTTCCGGCAGGACCAAAAACAGTTTGAATGATTTTGTCAGTATGATTAAAGGCTTTCATAAAAAGCTCGGTGAAAAAAATGCGTACGAAATTGCCCTGCAAATTGCCAAGCAAAGCGGCATTCTGGACCTTTTCCGCAAGGATACCAGCGAGGAAGGACGCAAACGCTACGAAAACATCGAAGGATTGCTCAACGGGGTACAAGCTTTTGTTGAAGGTAATACTTCCATTGATACGGATACTATCGAAGATGAGTCATTGGCCAGCTACGTCCAAAATGTGGCGTTATTGACTTCCCTGGATGACGAGAACGGTAGTGATGACAAGGTCAATCTCATGTCAGTTCATGCTGCTAAAGGATTGGAGTTTCAATCGGTTTTCGTGGTCGGCCTCGAAGAAAGTCTGTTCCCTTCTTTTATGTCGCTGGACAGTATTGAAGGAGAAAATGAAGAGCGGCGGTTATTTTACGTGGCCATTACCCGTGCCGAGCACATTTTAACCCTTTCTTACGCCAAACGAAGGTATCGCTACGGCAAGGTGAAATTCATGGACCCTAGCCGCTTTCTGGGCGAAATCCCTCAGACGCACGTGCAAAACATGCCTGTTTTTAATACTTATCGCAGTACCTCAAGGCCCGTGGTCAAAACCGACAATGCCCGCGTGATCGGCAACTTCAAACAACCGCGCCCCGCCAATTCCTTTAAGCCAGCCATTGACCCGGCAACTTTCAAGCCTAACTCTCCCGATAGCATCGAAGCGGGTATGAAAGTCTTGCACCTGAAATTCGGCAAAGGAGAAGTTTTAAAAATTGACGGGGGAAGTAATAACCGGATTGCGACTATCCGTTTTACGGATATTAATGAGGAAAAGAAGATTATGCTGCGGTTCGCGAAATTGCAGGTGGTAAGTTAGATGCCAGGATTTAGTACAAGCTTTTTATCCCCAAATTGTGGTCGATGACCAAGAAAGAAATCTTCAAAAAAATCAAAAATAAATCATCCGACCTTAGAAAGTTAGGGTAGATAAGATAGGGTGTTCAGTCTACTGCTTCAGAGGCACCGGCATTTTAATAGTCAAATCTGTTGAAAGACGGAGGCTAAGAAAAAGCAGCATAAGTCAACCTAAAAATTGATGGTATCAAAACTGGCCAAACTGAACAGCCTACGCATAACCATTAACAAAGAACCAATATTTTACCAAAGGAATCGATTCAAAAACTTCCATTATTTTAAGATGACAATGAGTACTATTTCATATTATGTCCGCACCCAAACCCCTCATTCTCAAATCCCGCAGTAAATACGGAACAGTCTGGAATCTGGCAACTGCTCTCTTACTTAAAATCTATAGTTTAGTAGTAAATTATGCGACTCATCCAAGCCTACCAAAAAGATCAAGCCTTACTGGCTGACATTGAAAAAACAAAAGCCGATACTTCCCGCTTCCACCTTTGGTGGCTGGGCCAAAGCGGCTATCTCCTCCAATGGCAAGGCAAGCACCTGCTCATCGACCCTTACCTGTCCGATTCTCTTACCAAAAAATATGCTCAAACCGATAAGCCGCACATCCGCATGACCGAATTGGTTATTCAACCTGAAAAACTTGATTTCATCGACGTTGTTACCTCCAGTCACAACCATACGGATCACCTGGATGGGGAAACCCTTATCACACTTATCCGTACCAACCCTGACATCACAATGATCTTCCCCGAAGCCAACCGGGCTTTTGTCAATAACCGGATCCGGCAAAATATGAACTTCGGTATCGGCCTGAACGATGCACAGACAGTAACCGTGAAAGGCTTCAAAATTTCCGGCATCCCCGCCGCACACAATGAACTGGAACGCGACGAAGATGGCAATTGTAAATACATGGGCTACGTTTTACAATTCGGCACCTGGACGGTTTATCATAGTGGCGATACCTTGTGGCGACAGGAAATTATCGATGCCTTACAACCTTTCGACATCGACCTGGCCTTACTACCCATCAACGGCAATAAACCCGAGCGGCGCGTAGCGGGTAACCTCAATGCCGAAGAAGCGGTTCGACTAGCTAAAACGGTAGGAGCCAAAATGCTCATTCCCTGTCATTTCCATATGTTTACGTTTAATACGGTGGAGCCAGATGCGTTTGCAGCGATTGCTCAGCGGGAAGGGCAGGATTATGCTGTTCTGCGTTGTGGGGAACGATGGAGTGGTTAATAGATATTGGGATTATTGTTATAAACATTGACAGTAATCCTTAATTTGATTTTTCTTGATCAAATTGAAAATTACGGTTAAAAATCGGACTATACCCACTCACAAAGGAACTACCCTTATTGGGGGCTACCCCCTGACACCTCAAAAGCAAACACCGGATTCTCCGTCCTCGCCGCTCGCATGATTTCTGCCATTTCCGCTACGATCTCCGGATGCTGTTCCGCTACATCGTTCTCCTCCCCGATATCCTGAGACAGGTCGTACAATTCTATCGGCTGATCGGGATCTTTCTCTACGTTGTACTTCACCGCTTTCCAATCTCCCTTCCGCACGGCAATACGGCCGCCTCTTTCGTGAAACTCCCAGTACAAGTATTCGTGATCTTCTTGTGCTTCATCATTACCTAGTAGCGTGGGCAGGTAAGAAATACCATCAATAGGATCACCTTCATAAGAAATGCCCGCCATTTCGCAGGCCGTTGGGTAGAAATCCCAGAAAGCGGCAATATGATCTGTCTTAGAACCTGGTTCGATGGTTCCTTTCCACTGCGCAATAAAAGGCACCCGGATCCCTCCATCGTACAGGTCTCTTTTGTAACCTTTCAGCGGGCCATTGCTGTCAAAATAATCGGGATCTGCTCCTCCTTCCAGGTGCGGCCCGTTATCAGAAGTGAAAATGATCAGCGTATTTTCGGCGATGCCCAGTTCCTCTACTTTGTCCATGATCTCCCCTACTTGTTCATCCAGCAAAGTAACCATGGCGGCAAAAGCGGCGTGCGACTCCGGTTGCGAACCATAAGGCCCGTTTCTGAAACGCTCTCCCTCATCTACGCCTTCATATTCTTTTTCCGGAAGAAATTTTCCGCGGAAGCGTTCCATGTATTCTTCCGGAGCGAATAATTCTGCATGGGGAATGACGGATGCATAGAATAAGAAGAAACTAGTATCCTTATTCGTTTCGATAAAGTTCAAAGCTTCTTCCTGGATTTGGATCGGCGCGTAGGTACCAGTTTGTTGCCCCTCGTTTTCTTCGAGCATGACTTTCTCCTGGTTGTCCCATAAATGATAGGGATAATAGTGGTGGGCCAGGCGCTGACAATTGTAGCCGTAAAACTGATCGATGCCCTGGTTGTTGGGATCTCCTTCCGATCCTGGAAACCCAAGTCCCCATTTGCCAAAAGTGCCGGTAATATAGCCAGTCTCTTTTAGCTTTTCGGCAATGGTGACGCTGGTGTCCGGCAGCGGGTGTTGTCCTTCGGGCCGTACTTCTTTGTTGCCGCGAACCGGGGTATGGCCGGTATGTTGTCCGGTCATAAAAGACGAACGGGAAGGCGCGCAGACCGTATTACCACAATAGTGTTGCGTAAAAAGCATGCCTTGCGCTGCTAAGCGATCGATATTCGGCGTCTGAAATTTTTGCTGGCCGTAACAGCTCAGATCGCCATAACCGAGGTCATCCGCCATGATGTAAATGATATTGGGTTTCACCAGTGCTTCGGCATCGCTTTGGCCGGGAGCCTCCTGGTTTTGGCAAGCTTGTAAACATAAAAAAGCAATGAACAAGAGAAGAGCATAAAGTCGCATAAAGATTTATTGTTTAAGTTGGATTTCCGATTTTCGCTGTAAAGTAGATTGATAGATCACAGACGTTAGAGGCAATCATTCTCGTGTCGCGTTTAGTTTATTGTATTTACAGGTTGATTTGTTTATATAAACCCCATAAACTATATAAACCCCATAAACAAACCAAACCAGCTTAAAAGTACAAGTTCAATTGCCAATACACATAATCAATAATACTAGCGTCTCGCCCTCCACAAGATACAGCAAATATTTATCGAAGAAAACAGAACTGGTTATATTTACCCGACGAAGCTTTTTACAACAAACTTGTCTAACTTTAAACCAACTAATTCAATATGCCACTCAATCGCAGACAATTTATTGCCCATTCAGCCTTGGCCGGTAGTTCTATTTTATTGAATGCCAGCACCCTGCCCAAAACAGGATTTACAATACCAGCCAATTTTTCGCTGACCATCCTTGCCACCAACTGGGGTTTTCAGGGAGATGTTGACCAATTTTGTGCCAAAACTAAAGCGGATGGTTACGATGGTATTGAAGTTTGGGTCCCCAGGCAGGAAGAGCAAAAAAAAGCATTACTAAATGCCATTGAAAAATACGACCTGAAATTCGGTTTCCTCGCCGGTGCCGGCGGCAATGACTTTACGAAGCATTTGGAGGACTTTCAAGCATCGGTGAACGCTGCCGTCGATTTGAAGCCGCTTTTTGTCAATTGCCATTCGGGCCGGGATTATTTCACTTTCGAACAGAGCCGGCAATTCATAGAATTTACCACTGACCTCAGTAAAAGCTCCAACGTTCCCATCTACCACGAAACACACCGGGCAAGGATCTTATTTGCCGCGCATATTACCAAAAAATACCTCGATGAATTACCGGACTTACAATTAACCCTGGATATTTCGCATTGGTGTAATGTCCATTCTTCCCTTTTGCAGGATCAAAAACCAACCATTGATCAGGCGCTGCGAAGAGTGGGGCATATCCATTCCCGCGTCGGTCATGCCCAAAGTCCCCAAATTACCGATCCGAGAGCTCCGGAATGGGAAACGGCCGTGAATACTCATTTTGTTTGGTGGGACGCCGTCGTAAAACACAAGATCGACACTAATCAACCTTTGACCATGACCACTGAATTCGGCCCGCCGGATTACATGGCCACACTGCCTTTTACCAATCAACCGGTAACGGATCTGTGGACCATCAATAAACACATGAAGGACTTGTGGCGGGAAAGGTATCAATAGACGCTAGATGTACAGACCTTCTAACTTGAGGTAAAAGTATAATTTTGAAAATATTTAAAACTACCTCGGAGGTTTAGAGACCATTTTGTTATGCGGTTATGAAATTCATGTGGTACTATGATAACCAGATAACCACATAACCACATAACCACATAACCAATAGTTTACTATAGAGATCAATTCAAAAATTTACTTTGTTTTAAGGTGACGAAGTAGAATTACTAGATGACAATGAAACAAGCTCATGGATAATCTTTCACAATTTATAGGCCGTTTTCATCCGTTATTCGTGCACCTGCCCATCGGTATACTGGTGGCAGCCATTGTTTTTGAATGGATGAGCAGGAGGCCAACGTTCGAACACCTGCGTTCATCGATCAATATGCTCTACCTTTTTGGTGGGATTACCGCAGTATTCACATGCCTGACCGGTTATCTGCTATCCACCAGCGGGGAGTACGAAGGAGCCACGCTTGATTACCACATGTGGCTAGGTATTTTGGTTGCACTTTTTTCTTTTTTGATTTACGGAATGCGTACCAAGGGTTTGTACCAAAAGAAATGGTTGACCGTTTCCGCACCCTTATTTTTTCTTTTTATCATTTCGTGGACGGGCCATCTAGGAGGATCACTGACGCACGGTGAAAGTTATTTGTTCGACTACATGCCCCAACCTTTTAAAAGTTGGATCGTAGGACCGGAAGAAGAAAAAATAGTCATTGCCGATGTGCAGGAAGCTATGATCTACCAGGAAGTGGTGGTGCCCATCCTAAAAAATAACTGTTATAAGTGCCACAGCGCCAGAAAGCAAAAAGGGAAATTACGACTGGATTCACCGGAATTTATGGCAAAAGGAGGAAAAAGCGGAGCGGTTATCGTCAAAGCCGGCGCACCAGAAGACAGTGAACTGATCAAAAGACTCCTTTTACCCGCCAGTGACGAAGAACATATGCCGCCTAATAAAAAGGATGAATTGAGTGAAGCTGAAGTCCAACTGTTGCAGTGGTGGGTCAGTACCGGTGCTTCCTTTGAGGAAAAAGTAAAAAACCTGCCGCAACCAGAAGCCGTCAAGCCGCTGCTGGCGGCACTTGAAAACCCGGTCGCTGAAAAAGAGATCACCTCTGATTTTCCGGAGGTTGACATCCAACCCGCCAGCCTGGAAGCCATCAACGCTTTGAATGATATCGGAGCGGTAGTTTTGCCCATTGGCCAGAACAATAATTTACTGAGCGTCAATTTCATTAATGTCGAAAAAGTGGGGCCAAATGAAATGGCACTGCTGGATCCAATTAAAAAACATATCGCCTGGCTCAGAATGAGTGAGTCCAGTATGAATGATAGTTTGATGCAAACGTTGACCGAAATGCCCAACCTGACCAAGTTATACTTAGACTATACTTCAGTTACGGATCAAGGCCTGGAAGCGCTGATTCCTTTAGAACATCTCAAGTACTTGAATCTGGTAGGTACTGCCGTAACCTTCCAAGGACTGCAAAAACTGAAGGCATCGAGATCATTAAAAGATCTCTTTATTTTTAAAACACAAACGACTACAGAAGAGAAAAAAGAACTGATGGATGTACTACCTCATGTTTCAGTTGACACCGGCGGCTATTACGTGCCAACTTTGGTGAGTGATACGACGGTTGTTACTGATTAATCTCCAGTCTGACATCTCCATTTTCAAGGTTCAAATCCGGCTTCGTACGTTGGATTGAGTTCGGTTGGAACGGGCGCATCCGTTTCTGCTCTCCAGTTTTGGAGTATTCGGTATAACTTCCGGGCTTTACCTTTCCTGGACTGGCTTAGGTCATTCCGTTCTCCCGGATCTTGATCAAGATTATATAATTCAATTCCGCCGTCTTCAAAATATTCGTGTAGCTTCCATTTACCCAAACGGATAATGGAGCCGGGCCGTGTCCGGAACAGCGGGTCTCGGCTATCATCATTGCCCTTGCTGTAGGCCTCGAGATAAATGGGAAAATGCCAAAAGAGGGGACGTTTTTTTAAGGGCTTTCCTTTCATAATCAGGTTAGCCAAACTCGTCCCGTCGAAGGATTGATTTTCAGGATAAGGTATTTCCAACAAATCCAGGATAGTTGGGAATAGATCCAGATTCTTTACCGGATCATCGTAGATTGCGGGTAGGAGTGATCGGGCCTTCCAGTGTACCAGGAGCGGAACCCGAATGCCGCCTTCGTAATAAGAGCCTTTGCCTGCCCGTAGTGGGTACTGGCGTGAAAGGTACGCAATGCCACCATTATCAGAGGTGAAAATAACCAGGGTGTTATCCAGGTTCAAATCTTCTAATTGCTCTAAAATACGGCCGATATTGGCATCCATGGTTTCCACCATCGCTGCATAATGAGGATTCTTTCCTTGCTCGTCAATACTTGCTTTTTGCTCGTATTTAGCTACCAATTCCTGCTTTCCCTGTAATGGGGTATGAATAGTAAAATAGGGCAGGTAAAGGAAAAATGGGTTATTTCGATTTTTTTCGATAAAATTGATGGCTTCGGTAGTTAAACGATCGGTCAGATATTCTCCTTCCGGACCGTCTGTGAGCTCCGGATTCTGGTAAGGACTGAAGTAGGATTTGGGGGCTCCCCGTCTATTGCCACCAATATTCAAGTCAAAACCTTGAGTGGTGGGATCGGCTCCCAGGTGCCATTTTCCCATGGTTGCGGTGGTATAACCGTTTTGTTGCAGTACTTCGGCAAGCGTCATTTTTTGTTGAGAAAGATCGACCGTGTTTTGGGTTGGTATTAATTTACGGGTTTTGACATGTCCCCGATCGGAGTGGGCTACGGTATAGATTCCATGACGCGGCGTATTCTGGCCGGTGAGCAGGCATGCCCGGCTGGGAGCACAATTGGCAGCACCTGCGTAGGCGTTCGTAAACCGTATGCTCTGACTCGCTAAACGATCTAGGTTTGGTGTTTCGTAGTACGCTGATCCCATAAATCCGACGTCTTTCCAGCCCAGGTCATCCACTACAACCAGGATCACGTTGGGCTTTTCCATCACTTGAGAAAAGCCAGGTGTAAAAAAACATGCAAAGAAAAGCAGGACATAAATTTTCTGGTACATAGCATCCGTTTTTCAGAAGATAAGCAGTTGCCAGTCTGTTTGATGTGCTCAGCTCTCTCACACCCACACCATCTGGCCTCTACCATCTGGCATCTGGCATCTGGCGTCTGGCATCTACCATCTGGGATCTCATTTAGAAAACCCCGGGCGGTAATCCACAATTTCTTGCAAAGACCGTTCACTACCAATGAATGCGTAAAAATAATTTATATAATCGATTATTTCCGTTTTTGATCTTTTCGAGAGGTAAGGATACATCTTGATGTACTGGAGTAAAACCGGTTTTTTCTTTTGCAGAAGTTGGATTGCTGCTGAAAGGTCTGCGGTTGAGGTACCAACGCCCTGAAATTTACGTTGCAGGATATCTTTCATTCCCAGATCCTGGTTGGGAATAGCGTAAGGCGCATTGACTAAGCCACTGAAATCGAAATCATAAGGTAATAATTTCATGGGCTTTTCATCTTCGAAATATACTAATTTAAGGTTTCGGGACATGGCGTAAGACCAGTCTTCGTTGCCAACCATAAACTGGAAAAGCGCTACGATATCCAGATTTTTACGGTCGAATTCTTCAACGGATAGTCCATAACATTCATCACATTTCTTTCCCCCCAGCTTTTCTGCCGCCTGGTCAGGATCTTCCAACAAGATCCCATAACTGCTGAAATATTTTCTGCCTTTGGCGTTGCGATAAGTAATTTCCACCAATTGGGCACGCAAACTTTCTTCGGTGATCATGCTGTACAATTGATAAACCAGGTTTTCTTTGGCTACCAGGTCTCTTCCAACGGGTTCATTCAAACAGTGCGTAACCAATTTAACCGATGGATGCTTAAACCCGTTTTCCCTTATTTCCGATTTATTGAAACGCAGTTTAATCGGAGGAAGATCACAGGTTCTTCTTCTAAAATGCGCTTACCTAAAGTTAAGTAGTAGAGCAACACTAAATTATCTTTTTTGATGGGCTCTTTTTCCGCTGCTCGGCGTTACAAAAAGCTTACAGAACCCCGGCTATGTGCGCTTTTTGCGCCTTGATCAGCGAAAAAATCCCCTTAATCAAAAAAGCAATTTAATATTGCTCGACTACTTAAGTAGTAGAGCAGAATTATTTTATGTTATGTTCACACTCTCCTGACG
>CAZHNG010000193.1:0-13106 GCA_964533785.1 uncultured Saprospiraceae bacterium
ATTTTTAATCACATTTATGAATGCTCAAATCTTAATTTTTATACTGAAGATTCTGTTTTACTCAGTGATTAGGAGCTATTTTGATCAAGAATGCCAGACCAATCTTTGCTCATGGCATTCGTTCGGATTTTTATTTGCATCGCCCAAATCAATGGTTTCAAACCAACTATTTGTAAAGAACGCCTTAAAATCTGAACAGGCTTTATAATCATTCAATATAAATGAAACTTTATATTTTGAGCTGCTTTTGTAAACCTTTTAAACTTTGGTAGGGAATACTGATCATTTTAGATCTGATCATCCAGTTGGGAATACCTCCTCCCGGTTCAGTATGAGATTGATAGATCACTGTAATTTGCTGTTCCTTATCTTCAATTATTTTCCAGGTACTTTCGGATTTTTTTATGCGAACGTATCCTGACTTCTCTGGCTGATAATCATTGAGTGCTTTTATTCTGATCTCTTTTTCCTCAAAATCAAAAGTGTATTTAAAATAACCGTCTCTGTTACTCACCGGCCAGGGAGCCTCTGCCACTACATACCCAATAAAATAGTCCTTTCCTTCTTCCACGATTTCCATCTGATCTACCTGAGGCAACCAATCAACGTACCGGTCAGCATTACTGAGTACATTCAAGACCTTCGTCGGTGAAGCTTCCATAGTTACTACACCTCTAAAAGCCGGAATATCAGATCCGGGAACAACTCTTTGGTAAAGGGCTATTCCATCTTTCTCGCGCACAAATTCCCAATCTGCTAATTCAACAGTCCCGATCAGACACAATAAAAGGGACAACCCGATCAATTTCATATTTTTGTTTGAGTTTAAGTCAACAATTCACCCGAAGTTTACTTAATAATCATTAAGCATACCATTTTGATCATAATACCAACGTAACGGTCATAGCCGCAAATTGATCTTTCCATAAGGTAATTTAACAATTCATCAAACAATTCTGTTATAGTTGATTGCGTTATGCATTTAAACCGCAGTTTAAAACTTAAAATAATGCCAGATTCCATGAAGAAATTGAAGTTCGTTTTTGCACTTTTCTTATTTGCAATAAGTCATTCGTATGGCCAGGACATAGAGTTTTCCTCCGGGGAAAAGCCGTTGGATGACATTGTAGAAAGAAATACCGTGAAGGATAGAATGGTACTGGAGTATGCTCCTATCCGTGAGAATGATATCTTATGGCAGAAACGTATATGGCGGGAAATCCCGACCTTTGAAAAAATGAACCTTCCATTCCGCTATCCGGAACAATCCTTTTTTGATATTCTAAAGGAAGGCATTGAGTCGGGAAGAATTACTGCCTACAGTGCCGATGATGATAAGTTTTCTACCCCGCTAAACCAAGAACAATTAGCTACTCAATTTTATAGAAAAGACACCGTACAGGTAATAGACCCCGTCAATGGTACAGTATCATTCAAAGCGGTGGATACCGAAATCAATGCTAACGAAATTACCCGCTACCGTTTGAAAGAAATTTGGTATTTCGACACCAATTTGTCTACAATGCGGGTTAAAATACTAGGCATCGCTCCAATTAAAGAGGAATACGACGAAAACGGAAATTTCCTATTCGAGTATCCTTTATTCTGGATCTATTATCCACATTGCCGCGAATTCCTCACGGAATATACCGTATTTAACCAATTCGGAAATGATCAGTCGAAAATGACCTGGCAGGACCTTTTTGAAATGAGATTCTTCGCCAGTTACATCACTAAAGAATCGAATGTTCATGACCGAAGGTTGCAGGATTATTTAAGCGGACTGGACCTCTTACTGGAAGCGGACCGAATTAAACAAGAGATCTTTAATAAGGAGCATGATCTTTGGTCTTACTAAAAAGGGTTACGTAACTATAACTCTTTGATTTTCAAAAACAAACAAAGAGAACATGGAATTTGCAATGATTAGGGTTGCAATGAAAAACTCCATGTTCTCCTCTTTCCATTCTTTTCCATACCAAACTTAAAGCTACTGTCATTAAAGCTTATCATTATGTTAGTTTGTGCAACGTTCAGTTACCTTAATTTTAGGAATTGATGATATTCTATTGTAACTGACTTGAGAAAAAACAGTAGTTTTGCGCATTAATCTAGGGCATGGAAATAGTTCTTCTATATTTAGGATTGTTTATCGTTAGTTTGTTGGTGTTACTAAAAGCATCCGATTGGTTCATTGATTCGGCGGAGGCCATCGGTTTGTCTCTTGGCGTTTCTCCTTTTTTAATAGGAGTTACCATTATTGCTTTTGGAACATCTTTACCGGAATTGGCTACGGGAGTGGCTTCCGTTCTTGGCGGGGAATCAGAAATTGTGGTCAGTACGGTAGTAGGTTCCAATATCGCTAATATAGCGCTGGTTTTAGGATTAGTGGCAGTCCTGGTAGGAAAGATAGACCTGGAATACAACATCTGGCACATCGATATGCCTTATCTATGGGGATCCGCTTTTTTGTTTTGGTTAGCCATTCACGACGGACAGTTTCATCTGTTCGAAGGTATTTTGTTCATTATTGGTATCGTTACTTTTCTTTCTTATTCTTTTGATAATGGTGGAGAAAAATTCGAGAAAGTTGAGACCGGTTGGACTTCCTACTTGATGTTGATCATCGGAGGTATATTCGTGTGGTTAGGTGCGGAGTATACGATCGTTGCCATCAAAAAACTATCGGCCATTGGGGGTATATCCTCTGATATCATTGCTATGTCAGCGGTGGCGCTGGGTACCTCTTTGCCTGAAGTCATTGTCAGTATAAATGCTGCCCGGAAAGGAAAAACTTCTATTGCCGTCGGTAATGTATTAGGCTCTAATATTTTTAATACTTACGTTGTCGTTTCTATCCCTTCTTTTTTTGGAGAATTAAAAATACCCGATGATATTACCGTTTATTATGTTCCGTTGATGATCGCCATGACCATCCTCTTTGGAATTATGTCCAACAACAAAAAGATCACCAAGTGGGAGGGATCCGTACTATTATTGTTTTATGGACATTTTACTTTTCAATTGATCACAAAGGCAATGTAAAAAATGCATGACTTACTCTCCGAAATACAATCCTGTGAAATATGTAAAGCATATCTTCCACTAGTGGTTGAAATCTTAAGTAATTGAACATTCAGACGCCGTTATTTTTTGTCTGACCAACGAAGAAATGGGGTCGGGGCCCTATTTCTGAGTACAAAACCGGAGTTATCCCTACGGATAATGAGGATTTTGCTAACGAAGGTCAGCCGAAAAAGAACAAGTATCAATGTTTAATAACTTAGGGTTTCAACCACTAGGTCCCAAACCAGTTGTGCAAGCTCATCCGTTAGCGAAGATCATCATTATAGGTCAGGCGCCTGGAACGAAAGTACATCAAACAGGGATTCCCTGGAATGACCCTAGCGGAAACCGGCTTAGACAATGGCTGAACGTCGATAAGTCCCAATTTTATAATCCGGAAAATTTTGCGCTCGTTCCAATGGGCTTCTGCTATCCTGGTAAAGGAAAGTCTGGTGATTTGCCTCCGCGACCAGAATGTGCCCCACAATGGCACAGTCCGTTGATCAATATGATGCCGAATCTGGATCTCTTTTTATTATTTGGACAGTATGCGCAACGATATTATCTAGGTAAGCAAATGAAAAAAAACTTAACCGAAAATGTAAGAGCATACCACGAGTTTCTACCTCAATACTTACCAATGCCGCATCCTTCTCCTAGAAATATTCGCTGGTTCAAACAAAATGATTGGTTTGAGGCTAAATTGTTGCCTGTTTTACGAGAAAGAGTGAATAAGCTGATTAAGTAGTTGTATTAGACTTGTTCGGCGGGATCATCAAACGGCTACAAGCCGCATCTGCCTCAGTGATGCTTTTGCATCACCTACGCCTGCTTATCATTCAAGATCCTTATTTATTATTAAACTAAATCTCCCCTCACAGGTATTCATAATACAGTTTCTTAAAATCAATATACTATGACGGTCAACGTACAGGAATTGAAAGCCACTGAAGCAACTTCCAGCGGATATGCATCCAGCCTGGAAGAAACAATTGAAAAAATAGGCATAAAGAGTATCCCATATAAGACAACGCTTTGCTTTGACCGGCTGATACAAACTATTGAAGACAAGGCTCTCAACGGTGACGTTGGAGAAAAAGCTTTTGCCCAATTGGTTATCAGTGAACTGGAAAAAGCTGCCGATCTAAGAGGACCTATTGATGATTGCCAGTTAGCCAATCATCAAGATACATTGGAACTTTTGATGCTTGCAATAATGCCAACGGCACTTCGGGATACCCAACTGGCAAAAGTGTCGGCTCCTTTAAGCGTTAAGCCGCTCTATGAAACACCGGCAACTAAGAAGATCTTCGAAAATTTTGAACTCAATTTTCGGTTTAGTTGCCCTACGGAAGCCGCTTACAATATGATGGTCACTAACGCTGGCAGTGCCATTTTAAATAAATTTTACGGCCAGAATATCAACATAGAATCTCCGGTACAGGTCATCCAAAAAGATCCTGAGACTGGGTTGTCTAAGTATTATAAAACGGCCATGAACTTTGATTTTGTCGAGATCAAAAAATTGCGCCCGCTTAAACCACTCAGTAAAGAGCAAATCAGCAAAATGTTAGGTGATATTTATAATATCAAATTATGGTTAGAATATCTACCTCCCGAAAACTTTGAATTTCAAGGTTTCGTAATCGGTAATTTTATCGATATTACTGAAGAAGAAACTCTTTCCCGCATTCGATTCGGGCTTTTGGAAAAAAATGCGGTAGCAAACGAAAAAAATATCGCTGCATTGGAAAAGTTGGTTGGTAATTACCTGAATCTGCCAGATATAAAACTGGGAATCAGAGCATTAGATTACCCCATTGAAAATACAGTAGCGCATAAGTACAAAATTCATTTCAACTTCCTGGCGGATAAATACAATAATTTATTAGAAAACCGGTTCACCGGTTCTATTTACGAAAAGGTCTGCCGATTTCAAGAGGGGATGCTAATTGAAGATCTTGAGAAACTGAAACGGAAAACAGCATTGGAAGAAGCATTAATAACCAGAGGGCTTCGCAGTATTTTGATCGCTCCAATGATCAACCAGGAGGACAAAGTGATCGGCATCCTTGAGATTGGATCGAAAAGTGCCGCCGCTATTAACGGCTTTATTGAATACAAGTCTAAAGAAATCATCAGCTTATTTAACCTCGCCATCGAACGTAGCCGGGAAGAGATCGACAACCAGATCGAAGCGGTCATTCGTGAGAAATATACGGTGGTACATCCCAGTGTTGAATGGAAGTTTATTCAATCTTCCTACAACTATCTGGAAAAAATGGAGCGCAAAGAACCTAATGCTTCGGTAGACCCTATTGTGTTCGAAGATGTTTTTCCGCTTTACGGTCAAGCCGACATCGTTGGTTCCTCCAATTTACGCAATAATGCCATCCGGGCGGACCTTATTACCAATCTTAATTTCGCCCACGAATTACTGAAAAAAGCCGTTATCGTTGCCCAATACCCACTGGTGGATCAGTATATGATGAAAGTGGAAAAAAACCTGGAAAACCTCAAGCAGATCTTTAATTCAAATGACGAAGCACGTTTATTGGAGTTTTTCTTCGAAGAAGTTCATCCCCTTTTTCACCAGCTCAGCGAACAATATCCTGAACTGGTAGTTGAGGTTAAGCGCTATTTCTCCAAGATCGATAAGGACTTAGGCATTGTTTACGAAGAGCGAAAAGCCTATGAAGACAGCGTCATGATGCTCAACAATGCCATGAGTAACCACATTGAAAAAGAGGAGCGCAAGAGCCAGAAAGTCATTCCTCACTATTTTGAAAAATACAAAACGGATGGGGTTGAGTATGATATTTACGTCGGCCAGTCCTTATTGAACAAAGGACTGTTCAACATGATGCATCTCAAAAATTTGCGGCTCTGGCAATTGATCAATATGGTGGAGGTGACCCGCATTGTACAGGAAATGCAAGAGAAACTTCCAATACCCTTAACCACCGCTCAATTGATTTTTGTATACGGCAGTACGCTATCCATTCGTTTCCGTATGGACGAAAAGCAGTTCGACGTTGATGGCGCCTACAATGTCCGCTACGAAATCCTTAAAAAGCGCATTGACAAAGCTTTAATTGACGGGACGGATGAAAGGCTTACACAGAGCGGCAAAATTGCCATCGTCTATCTCCAGGAAAAGGATCGCATAGAATATTTGGATTACCTGCATTACCTTCAGCAGCGAGGCTATATTGAAGAGAAAATCGAAGATGTGACTTTAGGTAAGTTGCAGGGTGTTCAGGGTTTGCGGGCGTTGAGGGTAACGGTTAGGTGTTAAAAATCTTGATCATAGAACCGAAGCAATCGATAATGATCGTTATGGATTTAAACCCAATTTTAGAGGTTGCTACGATTGTAGGTTTTCTCAGCAACTAAAAAAACATAGTTGAACTTACAAAAACTCCTGTAACTCGCCCAAATCGATCCTACCCTCATAAATAGCCTTGCCAATAATCGCTCCGTAGCAGCCAATCTCCTGCAATTTCTCTAATTCCTTCACGGTAGTGACCCCGCCGCTGGCAATGAGGTGCAGGTCAGTGAAAGTTTCTACTATTTCCTGGTAGGTCTCTACTGCACTGCCTTTTAAAAGTCCATCCTTAGCAACATCCGTACAAATCGTATACTGAACCCCTTTTTTCATGTAATCATCCAGAAAGTCCATCAATTCCCGGTTGCTTTGCTCCTGCCAGCCACTGATGGCGATCTTGCCGTCCATAAAATCTGCTCCCAGGATAATTTTTTCAGCACCGTATCCCCCAAGCCAGGAAAGGAACAATTCCGGATCTTTGACGGCAATCGTACCGATCGTAACCTGTAAGGCACCACTTTCAAAGGCGATCCTGACATCTTCATCCGATTTTAAGCCCCCTCCAAAATCGATCTTCAAACTTGTTTTGCCCGCAATGCGTTCCAACACCTTATAATTGATGATGCGTTTGGCTTTGGCTCCGTCCAGATCTACCAGGTGCAGACGTTGAATGCCGGCATCTTCGAATTTTTTAGCCACTTCCAACGGATCTTCGTTATAGATCTTCTTGCGCTCGTAATCGCCTTGCGTAAGGCGGACACATTTTCCTTCGATAATGTCTATGGCAGGGATGATGTACATGATGAGTATTTGTTTGATTTTTCGAGACTTCACCTTATAATTCCAAAAAATTCCTCAAAATCGCTTCTCCCACTTCTCCCGATTTTTCCGGGTGAAACTGCGTCGCCCAAAAATTATCTTTGTGTACAGCCGAACTGAAGGGAACAATATAATCGGTAGTCGCAATCGTAAAAGGTCCGGTTTCCATATAGTAACTATGCACAAAATAGGTATAACTTCCATTTAAAGCTTCCGTCAACAGCGGATTTTCAGCAACTTCAATGGTATTCCAGCCGATGTGAGGTACTTTCTCTCCGTGTGCCGGCCGGAAAAGTTTCACTTTTTGGGGGATAATCCCCAGGCATTCGGTGTCATTTTCTTCTGAATATTCACATAATAGTTGCATACCCAGGCAAATACCCAATACGGGTTGGGTCAAACCTTTGATCAACTCATCTAACCCCGTTTGTTTGAGGTAGTTCATAGTCGTATTGGCTTCCCCAACTCCTGGGAAAATTACTTTAGCGGCCGACTGTATTTTATCGTGATCTTTGGTCAAAACGGCATCTACCCCCAACCGTTCCATAGCAAAAAGGACGGATTGGACGTTGCCGGCGTTATAATCTATTATTGCTACCATTTTTAAGACGTTAGAGATTGCTGCTAAAAGAAAGTTTATGACACTGTATTCTATCTACAAACTATTGAAATAGGCTGCGTCCTCCAAAGTTTGCAGTAGTGCCGGACACAGAAAGTAAATATTGACCTGACATTTTCCGGTCAGAGACCGATTGATATTGTATTGAAGTCTGGAGACTTCGACAATCACAATCAATATTTAATGTCCGTGCCTAGAGCAAACTACATGTTAATAAAATAGACATCCTACTTCCGCAAGGAAGATTAGGATGATCAAAAAACTCCATGCCCTTGTTTCAAAACCCAATTTCATAGCACCCCCTTAGTAGAAGGTAATTCCTCAATCTCCGGATCTCTTCTCACCGCCATCTTTATCGCCCGCGCAAAAGCCTTAAAAATTGCTTCGATCTTATGGTGCTCATTCTTACCTTCCGCCTTGATATTAATGTTACATTGGGCATGATCGCTGAATGATTTAAAGAAATGATGGAACATTTCCGTCGGCATTCCGCCTATTTTTTCCCGTTGAAAATTGACATTCCACACTAACCAGGGGCGGCCGCTGAAGTCAATCGCTACCTGCGCCAGACAGTCATCCATTGGCAATACGTAATGACCATAGCGCTCGATGCCCTTTTTGTTTCCTAAAGCTTTATGAAAAGCCTGGCCAATAGTAATAGCGATATCTTCTATAGTATGATGTTCGTCGATGTGAAGATCACCTTCCGCCATTACGACCAAATCACAAGCAGAATGTTTTCCAAGCTGATCCAGCATGTGATCGAAAAAACCAATGCCGGTTTGGTTTTGGGTTCGTCCGGTACCGTCCAGATCGACTTCGACTTTAATATCGGTTTCTTTCGTTTTACGGTGAACGGAGGCCATTCTGGATCTTTGGGATAAAAATTGATATATCTCCCGCCAACTCCTCGTTTTTAACAAAATAGACGCTTCCACCACTTTGGCCTGCGCACTGATCTCGCCAGCCCCTAGTTCGGGATGATCGTAGATAAATATACCTTTACCACCTATATTTTTTGCCAGTTCCATATCAGTCAAACGATCGCCGATCACAATGGAATTCGCCAGATCGTAATCACCTTCCAGGTATTGGGTTAACAGCCCGGTGTTGGGTTTTCGAGTAGGTGCGTTGTCTTTAGCGAAGGTCCGGTCAATGAGAACATCCACAAACTCAATCCCTTCACTTCTAAGAATATCCAGCATTTTATTATGGGGCGGCCAAAATGTATTTTCAGGGAAAGCGGCCGTGCCCAAACCATCCTGGTTGGTGATCATTACCAATTGATAATCCAGTTCCCGGACAATTTTTGACAAGTATTGTATCACTTGTGGATAAAAGACCAACTTTTCATAGCTATCGACCTGGTAATCCGATGGTTCTAAAATGAGCGTTCCATCCCTATCCAGGAATAATATTTTCTGTTTTTTCATATTTCTCTAAGGCGTTGATAAGCTGTTGATTTTCTTCCGGCGTACCGACTGTGATACGCAGACATCCTTCACATTTCAAAACATTAGACCGATCACGGATGATGACTTTTTGTTCAATGAGATAACGATAGATCTTCTCGGGTTCATTCACTTTAACCAAAACAAAATTAGTATCTGTCGGCTTGATTTCCTGTACCATACTCATGTACTGGAACTTTTTCGTCAAAAATTCTCTTTGGATTAAAATAGAATCGACCCATTCTTGCTTTTGGGTTTCATTTTCCAAGGCCCGTAAAGCAGCTTCCTGCGTCAATTGATTGATGTTATAGGGTGGTTTCACTTTATTGAAGTAAGCAATAATTTCCGGTGCTGCAAACGCCATACCCAAACGGATACCAGCTAACCCCCAGGCCTTAGAGAAGGTTTGCATCACTACCAGGTTTTCATGTTTCGGTAACAGGCTGATGCAACTTGTCAAACCCGAAAAGTCTATATAGGCTTCATCTACCACAACTATACCGGGAAAATGGTTAAGAATTTTCTCAATATCCTTCATGCTCATACTATTACCGGTTGGATTGTTCGGATGGCAGATAAATAGCAATTTAGAATGAGTCATACTTTTATTCAATATATGATCCACCTGCAGATGATAATGATCGGTTAAAGGTATTTCTACAACTTCAACATTGGCAATATCTGCCGAAACTTTATACATCCCGTAAGTAGGTGGTAAAATAATGATATGATCTTCTTTGGGTTCGCAAAAAATGCGAATCAAAAGGTCGATCACTTCATCACTGCCATTTCCCAGAAAGACCTGACCGGGAGTTACTCCTTTCATGGTACTGATTTTCGTTTTCAGTGTTTTCTGTAAAGGGTCGGGATAGCGGTTTAGCCCGGTTTCGAACGGATTTTCATTCGCATCGAGGAAGATCTCCGCCTGGCCACTAAATTCACTGCGGGCCGAAGAATAGGGCTTAAGCACTTTTATATTTGGGCGAACGAGTTGATCTAAATTCATTATTGAGACGCTATGCTAAAAAATTAATTAGTGAAGAGGCTACACCTCTTCATTTTAAGGATTTTAAACGGATAGAAACGGCCTGTCTATGAGCCTCTAGTTCTTCTGCAGTCGCCATAATCTCCACTGCGGGTCCTAGATTCTGCAGCCCTGCCGGTGTCAATTGCTGATAGGTGATCTTTTTAACGAAAGCATCCAGTGAAACTCCGCTATAAACTTTCGCAAAACCGTTCGTAGGTAAAGTGTGATTCGTACCTGATGCATAATCGCCTACCGATTCGGGTGTGTAATGGCCCAAGAATACAGAGCCTGCATTGTGAATAGCTTCTGAAAAAGGAAGGGCTTCATCACTGGCCAGGATGAGATGTTCGGGTGCATAGAAATTAATCAGTGCAGCAGCTTCTGCTTTCGAAGGAACTACGATTGCTGCACTATTTTCCAGAGCTTGCTGAGCAATTGACTTTCTTGGTAGTTGCTCCAGTTGGGTTGCAATGGCCGACTGAACTTCTTTGACCGTATCTTCGGAAAGGGTCACTAAAATTACCTGACTATCGATACCATGTTCCGCTTGGGACAGTAGATCGGCAGCTACAAATTGTGAGTTGGCCGATTCATCTGCGTACACGAGTACTTCGGAAGGACCTGCCGGCATATCGATCGCAATCCCCTCTTTATTAACGAGTTGTTTAGCCATAGTAACATACTGATTACCAGGGCCGAATATCTTGTATACTGCCGGAATGGTTTCCGTACCATAGGCCATAGCTGCCACTGCCTGCGCACCTCCTACCTTATATATACTAGTAATACCGGCTACTTTTGCTGCAAACAAAATAGCCGGATGAACACGCCCCTCTTTTTGAGGAGGTGTACACAAAACGATCTCATGACAGCCGGCAATCTGTGCGGGAATGCCTAACATTAAAACAGTAGAAAACAGGGGAGCCGTACCTCCCGGTATGTATAATCCCACCCGCTCAATAGGCAGGCTTTTGCGCCAACAGCGAACACCTGGCATAGTTTCTATCGGCAAAAAGTTCTCATTTTGTGCCTGGTGGAACCGTCCTATATTTGTTTTCGCCGTGTTGATCGCCAATTTGAGTTCATCAGAAATCAGGGCATCGGCTTCTGCGAGTTCAGTTTCCGTTACACGAATATTTTTGAGGTGGACACCGTCAAACTGATCAGTGAATTTTACAAGGGCTTTATCACCTTCTTTTCTAACGGCTTCCAATATGGGCTGGACTTTAGCCTCTAAATCAGAAAAGTCAAATACCGGCCGGGCTAAAATACGCTTCCAATCTTCTCTCGCCGGATTAATATATACTTTCATCTGTTCAAAATTTTCTACAAGATCATTTTTTCAATAGGGTTGACTAAAATACCTTCCGCACCGCAAGCTTTTAGTTCATCAATGATTTCCCAAAACCGGTCTTCCGCAATAACCGTATGGATAGAACACCATCCTTCAACGGCTAGCGGCATAACAGTAGGGCTTTTCATACCTGGCAGGATCTTAATGATATTTTCGACCTGATCGGCAGGGGCATTCATCAGCAAGTATTTGTTATTCTTGGCTGCCAATACGGAATTAATACGGAAAATCAATTGATCCAGGATACTTTGTTGCTCCACACCAATTGATTTATTAGCTACCAGGCAGGCCTGGGATTTTAGTATGATGTCTTTTTCTTCTAAGCCATTTTTAAATAAAGTGCTACCCGAACTTACCAGATCACAAATAGCTTCTGCCAATCCGATATTAGGAGCAATCTCCACCGATCCGGAAATCACGTGTATTTCCGCATCGATCTGGTTTTTATCCAAAAATTGTTGCAGCGTATTAGGATAGGAGGTTGCAATTCTTTTACCATTCAAATAGGTCAGATCTGGGTAAGCCGTATTTTTAGGTACCGCAATGGATAAACGACACTTTGAAAAACCTAAGGGTAGGATAACCTTTACATCTTTCTGTTTTTCAATGACCGTATTTTCACCTAAAATACCAACATCTGCAATTCCATCTTCTATGTATTGCGGAATATCCGAATTCCTTAAATAATACACTTCTAAGGGAAAATTTCTTGCCGGTGCTTTGAGTTGATTTTTGCCATTATCTATACTTATTCCACATTCTTTTAACAGGGCTAAAGATCCGTCGAGCAGCCGACCTGATTTTTGAATAGCAATTTTTAGTTGAGCGGACATGTTATTACGTTTGAATGAGATGACAGACACCAGAGAAACCTAAAAAGTCACCTGTGCATTTTACTTACTGTTCATGCAATGACTGAAATGAAAAAAGGTTTACCAGCAAAATGGTAAACCTTTTCAAAATTGGAACAATACATCGTCACCATTTGCTTAAACAAAAAATGAAAAATGGTGATGATGTAGTTGATTGTAAAGCATAAACAAATAAAATTTAAAAAAGGGAAAATTATGTGTAATTTTCCCTCATAGGAGTGGTGCGAGCAGGAATCGAACCAGCGACACCAGGATTTTCAGTCCTGTGCTCTACCAACTGAGCTATCGCACCATAACTAACAACTTTTACAAGCGGTTGCAAAGATATTTTTATTTTTTGTAAGTGGCAAATCATCGGGCTGATTTTTTCATTATTCCCCCTGTGAACTGTTTTTTAACCTGGGGTCAAGACCAATCATAAAATGCTGACGAGAATCCTTTTAATTCCTTTTATCGTAGCTGCTTTGGTGTTTTTTTACCTAACACTGGAGGTGGATGAATATTACTCCATTTATATTGCTATTCCCGTAGTGATCGCTGCTTTGATTTGGGTCATGAGCCCGCAGATCA
>CAZHNG010000194.1:0-13070 GCA_964533785.1 uncultured Saprospiraceae bacterium
ATCATTCTCCCTTTTTCATATCTTAAAGCCACTAATTTGTGACACACTCAAATCAAATCGTTCTGGGGCGAATCCCAAAATGCAGTAAAAACTCAAATATGGATTGCAGTCTGTACATTTTTGCTAGTAGCTATTTTGAAAAATCAGCTCAAATCATCGCAAACCCAATTTGATGTTCTACAAATTTTAGGAACCTCCATTTTTGACAAAACACCTGTAAATGAATTACTTACAACACATATATCGCAAAACAAACTTGATGTAAATCATAACCAGTTGAATCTCTTTTGATTACAGCCGGACACTAGTGGCTTCAGATATAGAAATTTACACTTATCCTGATAAATTGTTAGGAGATGGAGTTGATAATATCATTTCTATTTTCAAACCTAAATTTGAATCAAAAACTATATCAGTTGAAATAATAAACCAAATTGAAAATGGAAATCATGTAATCAACCATGAAATAGTCACCGAAAATGGAATCGAAACAAAATATGTCTCGATTTATGAAATTGATAACGGATTAATAAAAAGTGTTAGATTTGTTAGAGATTATTAAAAAATCAAAAAGAGAAATGTGAATTCAAATAGCATAAAATTAATTACCTGAAAATGAAATTCAAAGCATTATTATCTTTATCACTGATGATTAATTTGAGTGTAATTACCTTGAACGCTCAGTCAGGCAATGAAATGACAGAAATTGAGAAAATCACGGAAACATTAATCGACTACATAGAAGGTTCCACAAATGGACAACCTAATCGATTAAAAGAAGCTTTTCATCCTGATTTGAACTTGTATTATATTAAAGACGGGGAATTAAAAATATGGAGTGGGAAAGCTTACATAGAAGATACAAAGAAAGGAGAACCAACAGGAGAAATTGGAAAAATAATCACGATTGATTATGAAAATGATATAGCGGTTGCCAAAGTTCAAATATCTCACCCTGAAAGTAAAACTCCGTATATAGATTATTTTATGCTGACCAAAATAATGGATCAATGGACAATTATCCACAAGATGTTCACGAAAAGAGTAAATAAATAAGAAAATGAGAGCTAACCTTTAACGCTGAGTGGCTCGGGGCGACCAAACTATCCAGCCTTTATTCATTGAAGGTTGAAAATAGAACGAACAGAACACCACTCAGAGAGTGGATTATTGCGCATCGAGACGGAGTCTCTCGCAAACAATATAAGTGCTTGCAAGAGACTCCGTCTCGATGCAGGAAACTTGCCAAACTCCGTTTGGTCGCCAATAAATTGTTTTTTTGATCAAGGAAATCCCTGCTTGCAAAAAGACCTGAATTAAATCAACCCCACATCCGCCTTTACTTCCAACAACGCGGGCCCCTTATGCGCAAAGAGCCGCCGCATCGCCGCCGGCAGCTCCGCTTGTTGGTTTACCTGAATCCCAAGCGCACCGCAACTATTCGCATAATCCGCAAAATTGGGATTGACCAGGTCGGTGGCCCAAACATCAAACTCCCCGCTTCTCTGTTCTTTCGATATTTTACCCAATTCATTGTTATTGAGAATAATGGTCTTGATCGGCATCCCGTATTTGACGGCAGTCGTCAATTCTGCCAAATACTGGCAAAAACCGCCATCACCCGCCACCGCCACTACCGGGCGATCATCACCAACGGCGGCCCAGGCCCCCATCGCTGCCGGAAAAGCAAAACCAATGGAACCTAAATACCCTGACATCAGAAAGGATTGTTCCTTACATTCAAAATACCGGCCAAAGGAATAGGCATTGTTTCCGACATCGACGCACATTACCGCATTTTCCGGTGCTTGCTTCGTCAGCTCCTCAAAAATAGAAATAGAACTAACGCCCTTGCCTCGATCTTCCTGTAGTCGTTTTTGCTTTTCTTTTCGCCAGATATCCCACCTTTCGGCAATGGTAGCCTGTTGGTTCGTTTTGTTGTTGGCGATCACCTGATCACGGAGCATATCCACGGTAACCGATATTTCGCCCCAAATTGCCGCATCGATCTTATGAAATTTGCTTAAAGCCAAGGGATCAAAATCAATTTGGATGGTTGGTTTCTTCGGCGTAATACCGGTATGGTTGGAAAAGGAGGCGCCAATAACCAGTAGTAGATCCGACTCGTTCATAAACCAAGACGCGATCGGAGTACCACTGCGGCCTAATACTCCGCAACCCAGCCGGTGATAGTCAGAAATAAGTCCTTTGCCCTTAAAAGTAGTCATCACCGGGCAATTGAGCTTTTCCGCCAGGGCCACCACTTTATCCATGTGGAAGCGGGCACCGTGACCAACGATGATGGCTGGATTTTGTGCCTGGTTGAGCATTTGCAGGGCTTTGTCAAAGGTCTCTTTGGGTGGCGTGATCGTCATGGGGGTAATCCTTCCTTCGGGGGTCTGTGCTTTTTCGGTTCCGGCAGGAAGGGTTTGTACTTCATCGGGGAAGGTCAGGTGCGAAACGTCCCTGTTTAGAATCGCGTGTTTAATGGCAAGGGACATTAACTCGCCGTGTTTGCTATTATGTTGTACCCGGTGGTTAAAAGCGGCTACGGTAGAAAATGCCCTAACCAGGTCCAGTTCCTGAAAATTGCCCGTACCAACGACTTGCGTGGCGACCTGCCCGGTCAACGCCAGAATGGGCGCGCGGTCAACCTTGGCGTCCCAAAGTCCGGTAAACATATTAGTAGACCCTGGTCCGGCAATAGCAAAACAGGCGGCTGGTCTACCCGTCAGTTTCCCGTAAGCAGAGGCGGCAAAAGAAGCGGCTCCTTCGTGGCGGATGCCAATATATTTCAACTTCCCTTTTTCTTCCTGTCTTCTCAGGGCATCGGCAAGTCCTAAATTGGAGTGTCCCACCATACCGAAAACACGGTTCACCCCCCAGTTAACCATTGTTTCTGCCATGATGTCGGTAACCGTAGCTTCGTGCTCCGGCTCTGTTGGCAATGCAACGTAAATACCGTCGGCTCTTTCCTCTACTTCGTAGGTAGGCACCCCGTCGTCGTATCCTCCCGGCGGTTTACCGGTGCAAGGGTGAAAATCCCACCCGTGCCAGGGGCAACGCAGCCAGCCTTTTTCGATACTTCCTTCTCCGAGTGGGCCACCCTGATGAGGACACTTATTGTCGAGGGCGGCAATTTTACCTTCAAAATGGGTTAGGCAGATCCCTTTATGACCGGCCGTTACCGTCATCACCCGGCCTTCTTGTAGTGCTTTTTTATCTTCTAGTACTTTGTACCACGTTTTGTTATCGCTCATCTTTCGAGTTTTATAGTATGATGTTGTAGATTCTTATTTGAAGTTCAATTCAGGCATAAAGACGTTGAGTCAGTTTCCCTATCGTCAATCCTTGCACTAAAATGGAAAAAATAACTACCGTGTAGGTAATAAATACAATGGCATCTTTCGCCACTATGTCTTCACTCAAGGAAAGAGCTAAGGCTACGGAGATCCCACCTCTTAATCCTCCCCAGGTTAACAAGGTCACTGCTTTAAGACGCGACAGAAAGAGCAGGGCAGTTACTATTGCCAATAGCATCAGACCAATAGTAGTCGGCAATTTCAAAAACTTATGGTTAATGTAACTGAAAAAGGCCGATATGGAGAGTATTAGGGTGAATGATGTAAACATATTTTTAAGATAAAATGGATTTTCAGGGTTGATTGCTCGCTGGGAAAAACCTCCGAGATTTTCGAAACCTCGGAGGTTAAATCACCGCTAAGAGCGTAAAGTCCTTTTTTCTAAGCATTTCTTTGTGGCCTTTGTGGTGAGGAAAAACATTAACCCCAACTTTACACGACGGTACATCTAGCGTCTAAATCCAACTCATTCAATTACAAAGCGAAATATCCCCCTCTACCCAATGCGGCTTGAGCCGTAAAATATCCTCAGCCGGATTGAGGTAGAATACCAACCAATCATCCTGTTGTTCTAAACGGCCGCAAAGCCGCAACTGATCCGCTACGTACGGCAATATTTCTTCGTTTATCTTTTCACCGTTTTCCCCTTTGAGGATACAGTAATTGGACTGATTGTCTGCTGTAGTCACCCTGAATATTGGCGGAATACCGCCGGATATACAGCGCACGGCACAAGAACGGTGTGGCTTTCCATACCCGGGCTTCATTACCCCTAAAGCGCATTTGGGGTCTAAGATTTCCCCTCTCAGGCTTACCGCACCAAAATCTTCTACGTACCGTGGTAAAATAAGGGTCCTGTCGCTTATCCCAAGGAAAGCATCAACCCCTTGAGATAATTCCATTACCGTTTTATCCTGATAGTAAATTAAGGTCCCTTTTAATTTTACCGTTTGCCCATCAAGATCCATTTTTTGCTGGGCTTCAATGGCTTCAATAGTAGCTTCCGCTCCCGCTTTTCCAAAACCTACCAGCAAAATGCTCTTTTTGGCATTATTCTCAACGACCTGTAATACAGGAACGGGATTTTTTCGCAAGATGCCTTCCATCTCAGTTAGTCTGCCCAATTCAAAGACGGAATCGGCAAAACCTTTCTGAGTTAATACCAACACTCCAGGGACAGCCAGGACGAGAATGGTGATCCATCCGATGAAGCGCCTCACTGTTTTCCGGTTTTCAATGGGGGCTTTATCTTGCCAGCCGATATAGAAATGATCTGAATGTTTGCTCATCAATTTGAATATTTATCGAAAGCGGAGTTAGGAATCAATCGTTGCAGGTTCTCTCGGCGTACCTTCTGGGTAAGCACTCGGATTTACCCAAACCTTACCGCCTACGAGTCTGACATCATAGGTTTCTAATTTTTCGGTAAAAGGAGGCGGAGACTGACCATTTTCAGGTAGATATTGATAACCGTGCCAGGGGCAAGTAATACAGCCGTCAACAATTTTACCTTCGCCGAGCGGACCATTTTGATGCCGGCAGATATTGCTGACCGCCGATAATTTACCCTCGTATTTAAAAATGGCAATGTTTTCTCCGTTTACCAGTGCAACTTTTGCCCGGTGTTCCTGAATATCGTTTACATCACAAACCTCCACGAATCCATCCTCTTGCAATTTTTTCGGGTGATGCTCCCTTTTCTTCTCTATTAATGCTGCGGAAACATGTAATCCCGTCACGACCAGCATCCCTACTCCCATTGCACCGATCCAGCCTGGATGCTGTTCGAGTTGTATCACGCCCAGCATGACATGAAAAAGAATCAAAGCGTAGGCGACGTAAACCATCATGTGCAAAGCCTTCCAAATCCTTGGACTCAAATTCTTCAGCCAAAAGTCATGGCTAGTAGCCGCCATCAGGAACAAAATGAGCAACGCAAAAAAACCAAGGGACTGGAAAGGAAAGTTGACTAGTGAATTATAGTGTGCATTAGAAATGAATACGGAAACGAGTGGATTGGTATTGCCAAGTGCATGAAATTGAATAATGTTAAAAATTCCGTGGATCAGGGCAATTAAAAACATGGTCACCCCTAAGTGCCGGCGATTGTAAAGCAAGGGTAAAAACCTGCGATTCAACCGAGTCAAGGGACCAATACTCAAGATGATATGCAACATAAGAAAAGCGAGAGTACCCGTTGCTCTGATGATTAACGTTTCAATGCTTATAGTTGGATGAAAAACCAATTGTAATCCTGCAAATACGGACAAGTAGAGCAGCATGAGCCCCAGCATGACCCTGTCGTAGATCTTTTTTTGCCGGTTCCAGGCCACGGGAATGTATTCAACTGCCATAATTTATTGGTTTTGAAGGTTGGTATTACTATTCAATTGCAGAGGAGATTCTTGATATAATTCAGGTTGAGTTACCGGTTTTGGAATTACTAAAACAGTTAGAACGAATAGTATTGGCAGTAAAATAGCAAAGACCAGCCATATTATCCGGTGTCTTTTGCGTTGTGCGGGTATCATCTCAAGTGTTTTTTATGTTATCTTATTTGGGTGTAACTATATATTTTCGAAGCATTACCGGCCATAACCCGATTGAACCGGGCAATAATAAAAGTCGCATTGACCACTTAGCTGATGCCATTCCTCTATCGACCTTATGCACACCTTTGAATACAAACCAAAGCCCAAATAATAAGCCAATTAAAAGATATAAGAAAAACAGGTAAACTAAAATCTCTACTAGGTTCATATTTTTCGTTTTCGTTTAATTAAAGTCAGGTTTCAGGTAAATAAGCAGTTGCACATCTTGTCTTTAAAGAGATCTACTTTGATACTGATTCTCCTTGATCTTAACTGCCCTAAAAGCATTAATCATCAATAAAACCAGACCAATCACCGTGAGAAGAATGCCTATGCAAACCAGCACTTCTACAATAACCTTTAACTCATCATACATCAAATTGAATTGCAACCCGGCAAGTAATCCTGAGATAGACAAAAAAACAGCACTTCCATACAGCAATACGAGGGAAATGTTAACCAATCGCATTTGTCGTATTTTCTTTCTCAAGGTCATTTCATTCGCTTTTCGGTCCAATTCGATGAGCCTGGCAATTTCAGCACTAAGCGCATTAGAAAGCCCGGAAGTCGCAACAATAAAGAAACCTACACTTGGCAGCACCGTTAATGGAAGAAACCAATTTTCCATTTGGAATTTATTACTTGATTAGATACCTAATTCTGACCTTTAAGATAAGCAAGATTCCAGACCTGCCGTTTAATAAAATCAATCGTAACTCACTATATTCCTCAAATCATTCTATCCAAATCACTTGCGAGCATGGTAAAACGTGTAGTACTCAATCCGAACAACACGTCTACCTCACGAAACCTTTACTAGAGCACTCCAGCATACGCAATGCCCGTCAAACGATGCATATCGTAATCAAAAGTGCTCAAATCATCAAAATTAAATCCCTGGACACTATCGTGGCCACAAGCCCTGGCAACGACTTTGATCAATTCATTGGTCGCATGAAAAAAGTTATGCAACTGTTGAGCCGACTTTTCGATTTCCAATCTAGCCCGCAGATGATCTTTCATGGAAGCAATCCCGACCGGGCAATTATTGGTATTACAGGCACGCATCCCCAGACAACCAATGGCTTGGATGGCGGCATTGGAAACAGCAATTGCGTCGGCGCCCAACATCAGCGCTTTAGCAAAATCTTCGGCGACCCGTAAACCGCCGGTAATGACCAGGGTAACACCTTCTGCTTGTACCTTATCCAAATGGCGCCGTGCCCGTGCTAAAGCAGGAATAGTCGGCACGTTGATATTATTGCGCAAGATGGTGGGTGCAGCACCCGTTCCACCGCCACGTCCATCTAATATGATATAGTCGGCACCACATTCCAGGGCAAAGTCAATATCTTTTTCAATATGGCTGGCAGCGATTTTAAAGCCTACGGGAATACCGCCTGTGATCAATCTCACCTCCTTCATGAGATCCTGGAAATCTCCAACGCTTTTCAAATCCGGAAAAGTTGCCGGCGAAATAGCGGCCTGTCCGGGTTGTAAGCCCCTGACCTTTGCAATTTCTTCGTTGACCTTTTTGCCGGGCAAGTGGCCACCGGTGCCCGTTTTGGCGCCTTGGCCTCCTTTAAAATGAAATGCCTGAGCCCGTTTTACCTTATCAAAACTGAATCCGAATTTGGCAGAGGCCAATTCGTAAAAATAACGGCTGTTGTTGGCTTGTTCATCGGGCAACATGCCGCCTTCTCCACTACAGATCCCCGTTCCTGCCATCTCTGCTCCTTTTGCCAGTGCTATTTTAGCTTCGCTGGACAAAGCTCCAAAGGACATATCCGATACAAAAAGGGGAATTTCAAGTTCCAATGGTTTTTCGGCATTGGGGCCGATAATCACCTTGGTGGATACTTCCTCCTCATCCATTAAGGGGCGACGGTGCAACTGGGCGGGGAGAAACTGTATGTCCTCCCATTTAGGCAAGGTATTTCGGTCGACCCCCATAGCCGCGCTTTGGCCATGGTGCCCCCATCGTTCTAAGCCATGTTTGGCCAGTTCCTGGATATACTTCGTATAAGGCTCCGTACTTTCCGGATTCGTATCTTGGTATTGCCCAAGGTATTCCTCTCTTTTAAAAGGTTGCGGATGTATTTCTTCAAAGGCAATGATATCGGCCTTATCTATGTAAACGGTATCGGCAGTGACTACTGCTTTGAATTGGTTTAGATATTCTGCATTGTTGTATTCACTGACTCCCGTATCAATACGATAATCCCAGCCGTGCAAACCACAAATCAGGTTATCGCGGTCATCTACGTGTCCGTCCGCCAGTAAAGCACCACGGTGTAAGCAGCGACCGTACAATACGGATACCTCGTCGTTATAACGAATGACAACCAGATCAGTATTTTCCACAAGGGCCGCGACCGGTTTGCGATCCTCTAATTCACTCCAAACGGCTATTTCTACAGGGGAAATAAAATCTTTTAGATCAGTTGATTCAGGCATATTATTGGTTAGCTTTTTTAAAAAATCCGATTGGCTATAATATAATCCGATTTTTCGCGAAAATGCTTTAAAAGAAAAATAAATTGGGCTGAGATTATAAATTCTTCTTTCCAAAACGGAACAAAGTTAAAAAAGGATTACCCGGCAATATGTCTTCGACAGAACATGAGTAAGCAACTGAGAAGGTGGCGTTCAATAATGGCAATTTAATCCAGCTCTAAAAGAGGCCAGATCTAACCTGCCTGCCCAGCCCATGCGGGCCCTACGCAGCTGACTCTGGCCAGGTAGGTTGAACCTGGCCTCTTACTTACTACCAAGAATGAAAGCAATCCTATTACTAAGACAACCTTCTGACCTTTTGAATGTCTTTTATAAAAAACCTAAAATTTTTTTATGAAAAAAACACTCCTATTATTATTTATTGGATTGTCATTAGCCATTTCACTGAAAGCACAAGTGCGCAAAGATGCCTGGATGGTTGGTGGAAATTTTACCACCGGGCTTGTCAATCTGGACGATGCTGATTACATCATTAGCATTCTGCCCAATACGGGCTATTTTATTACTGACCGGATACCCATTATCGTCAACCTGGGATTTTCTGCCGTTTTTGGTGCCGGCACCAACGAATCCCTCGGACTGGGCGCCAGGTATTACCTCGGCAATACCGAAGAGACCTTGCTTCCCTACTTTCGGGTGGGCACTACCTTTTTGAATGGGACCACAATCGGAGGAGGCGTGGGTTTAGATCTATTCATCACCCCGAATGTTGCGCTCGAAGGTAACCTGGACGTAACCAGGTTTATCGAAAATAGTGATTTTGACCAAAGCTCTACTAACGTCGGCCTTCAATTTGGTTTTCAAGTCTTTTTAAATAACCAGGATAAATAATAATAAAATGAAGATTCGAATATATATTCTATTAGCATTATTCGGTTTGTGTACCCATTTTTCAAATGCTCAGGTAGCCAAAGGCAATATACTACTGGGAGGTACTGCCGCATTTAGTTTCAGAACATTTGATAATAATGCAGGAGACTTGTTTTCATTTGCCTTAAATCCACAAGCCGGTGTATTTCTAACGGATCGTTTTGCTCTTGGCGGCAATATTGGTATTAATTATGGTTCGACTAACCTTTTTAATTCCACCAGCATTACCATCGGAGCCAATGGCCGGTATTACATCAATGCCAATTCAGAACAATGGTGGCCATTCGCCAATGCCGGGGCAGGATACGGCTACAGCAATTTCAACAGCAATGACCTGGATAATTTCAATTCCGATGTTTTTTCCTATTTTTTTGGAATTGGACTGGATTATTTCATTACCAATTCGGTAGCATTGGAAGGTACTTTTAATTTTCAAGGCACAAGGACCGACAGTGGTTTCGAAAATGCACCTACGATCGAGAATAACGACCTGCTCTTTTCAGTAGGATTGCAGATTTTCTTTAATAGAAATGTGGAAGAGGAATGATGAACCACTAGGTTGAGGTGAGGAAGCAGGCTACTTCTTCGTCGCGGATTTTATAGGATGAACTCATGAGCCCGGTGTTTATGCATGCTGTTTTTTATAAAAATAAAGCTAGGGGGTTTTGTGGGCATTTTGGGAAATGTTGGGAAGGTTATTTTGTTCAGACAGAGTCTGTCCAGTTGACATCGTCGAGACTGAGTCTCTCGATAGCAGTTAGCATTCAAAGCAAGGACATTGCTTCGAGCAATGTCCTTGCTTTGAAACACAGCTCTGCTCGCAAGAGACTCAGTCTCGATGCGGAAAACCTGCCAATCTCTGTTTGGGCACACACTTGCTCGAAACAGTCAAAGACATCAGTTAGATAAATCTAATGTATTTCAAGAAACGAAGTCTCGAAAAATAAAAGGTTTCATCAGTACAAAGTCTTAGAAACAGTCTCGCTAACTCGTTTACCGGATCAAATGAAACGTCCCCCGGTAAGTCAGTTCCACGTTATCCAAAAACTTCACTTCCACCGTATAAACATAAGTTCCCGGGTTCATTAATTGACCTTTATAAGTACCATCCCAGATTGGCGTCCCAATTTCCGGAAGATCTTCCCGGCATTCTACCGGAGTAATATTCAATTCTTCGTGTAACAATTCCCCCCAACGATCGAAAATTCGTGCCGATAGGATTTCCGTCACCCCTTTGCAGGCGTAAACATTAAATTCATCGTTGGAAAGATCATCATTGGGTGAAAACGCATTTGGAATATAGACATTACGATTGGCATCCAATTCAACCAAGACACTATTCGATGCCGTACAGCCAAAATTATCGGTGATGGTTAACCTGAAGTTGACATCATCCAAAAGGCCTTCCACGATCGGGTTCTCTACATCGCTGCTCGATAGATTATTCGACGGCGCCCAGTTGTACGTTAAGGTACGATCGGGAGAAACATTGATTTGAGGACGTAAAATCAGGGTATCGCCCAGCTCTACTACCTGGGTACCGGGGTCAAAAAACAGCTCCAGGCGGGGAGCTTCCGGAACAACTGCCGTATCCTGGAAGGTACAACCCAATTGATCCATCACCACGAATGGATTCCTTCCCGGGAAGATCGTAGCTGGTTCGTCGATGGGTAAATCGATTCCGTTATTATTCATGACGTAAGTGTAATCATCGATGCTGGTTCCATTGCCACCGCTGACATCCACGATAATCAACTGGGTGGGATCACCAAAACAGATCGGCGGCTCGGGCGTCAAGATAGTCGCAATTACCGGAGAAGGTTCCAGCACCGTATGCGAGGTAGAATCCGCACATCCGTTAATATCTTCTACGGTAACAAAGTAAGTACCCGGTGCCAAATCTTCCCGTTCTGCTAAAGTATTCCCATCGCTCCAGGTGAAAGAGTATCCTTCAGCCCCCAGCGTTCCCGTACGACCGCCATCCGGTTGCAGGGTAATGACCCCATCGTTAGCACCGTTACAGGTAACATCAGTCGTAAAAGCTGGATTGACCACTAAAGTAACTGGCCGGGGTTCATCAATACTCACAAATTGTGTCTTCGGACAACTGTTGGCATCCCGGACTTCTACTTCGTAGGTACCTTCCGGTAAGCCCGTTAGCTGAGCCGTCGTGTCTCCCGTTGAGATCCAATTGAAAGAGTAAGGTGCCGTACCACCGCCTACGGTCAAGCCCACCGCTCCGTCATTATCTCCATTACACGTAATATCTTGTTTGTCAACGATGATATTGATATCTTCCGGGCTATCTAATATATCCGAAACCGTGATCGAACAGGTGCCGTCATTTACTTGTACGGTAAAGGTATCGCGGGTCAGCCTTGAAGCAGTGGAAACATCCGTTGCATTACTGGTTTCATTGGACGACCAGACGAAATTGAAACTGCCGGGGCTGCCGTCGCTAAATACTGCGGTCGCCGTTGCACCACCGTCGTCGGTATTAAAACAACGCGGAGGTACCTTGTCAATAATATTCACCAGAATACTCGGCGGATCGATCATGGTTGCGGTAGCAACTGCCGGCTCACAATTATTGGCATCCGAAACAGTAACGGAATAAGTGCCGGCAGCAAAGCCGGTTTGTAGAGGTTGGGGGACTGGATTACCCGGGTCATTACTCCAGGTATAAGTGTAACCAGGTGTTCCTCCACTTGCAAATACGTTAAAAATACCGTTGGACTCACCAGGGCAACCGGGCTGACTAATAATCGCTATGCTGTCGACACTTATTGGTGCCGGAGAAAGCACGGTCGTAGAATCTACAATAGCACAATCGTTATTACCGAGTATGCGCACGTAATAGCCACCCGGCGTTAAATTACTGGCAGTAGGTCCGTCTCCAACCTTATTGAAGTTGGCATCGAACCATTCCGTCTGTACGGCAGGAATACCATTAGGGTCGATCGAAACGGACAGGCTGCCTTCCGTATCGGTAGAACAGGCTAATTGATCCGTCGGAAGGCTCGAAATTGTTGGCGGACTTAAGGAACTGACAATAACTTCCAGGGTATCCATACAGCCATTGAAGTCCATCACCCGGGCTACCAGCGTATCAGCGGATAACATCACGGCGGCGGAATCCATGGCTACCGTATCCATCTCCGGATTGGTCCAGATGTAGTTATAAGGGAAAGTACCGCCGGTTACTTCAATGGTGGCGGTAGCGTCCATGGCGCCGGAACCGTCGATGCAGGTCTCTATGGTGGAATTTAGGAACGTCGTTTCTAAGGGCTCTGGTTCGGTAATGACGATGGAGTCGGTAACCGAACAGCCGGCGATATCCTCATCCCCGGCAGTTACAAAATAAGTGCCGGGAGCCAGACCAACAACAGAACTAGTACCAACGACTCCGTCCGTTGTAATCGAATCGGGATTCAAAGGGTCATTGTTTGCATCCAACCAATCAAAAAACACCTCGCCAACAATGTTGCCGCTGCTGGCCACCAGACTTGCAAGGACAACACCGTTGCTATCTGCATTACAACTCACATTAGTCGGATCCAAGGTTAAACTCAATATCTTATTGGCGTTTACCATAAAACTATCAACGATCGCACAATTATTATTGTCCGTAATGGTGACGTAATAAGTGCCTACGTCAAGTCCTATATTATTCGATTGCGGTGCCGTTTCGGTAAAGCCGTTTGACCAGGTGTAGGTATAATCACCCGTT
>CAZHNG010000195.1:0-12992 GCA_964533785.1 uncultured Saprospiraceae bacterium
TCTAGCGTCTAGCGTCTAGCGTCTAGCGTCTAGCGTCTAGCGTCTAGCGTCTAAAACAAAACTACCATGACAACCTTAGGTTACATACTACAAAAAGAATTCCGCCAAATTTTCCGGGATCCGGCCATTTTGCGGGTTATTCTTGTCGTACCGGTCGTACAATTGATCCTGATTCCCTTTGCGGCGGATTACGAGATCAAGAACATCAACCTCAGTATCGTTGATCAGGATAATTCGCCCTATTCCAGGGCATTAACGCAAAAAATGACGGCTTCGGGTTATTTCCAGCTGGTGGAGTACACTCCCATTTACGATCGTGCATTGGAAAGTGTTGAAAAGGGGCAATCCGATCTTATATTGACCATTCCCCCTGATTTTGAGAAGCGGCTGGTAAAAGAGGATGAAGCGACCTTATTTCTGGCTGCCGATGCCGTCGATGGGGTAAAAGCAGGATTGGGAACAGCTTATGCCAATCAGATCGTTCGGGATTTTAACCGAACCGTTCGGGAAGAATGGATCGTCTTCCCGCGCTTTAATCCGGTGCCGCAAATTGATATCCGGCCCGTTTACTGGTATAATCCGGATATCAATTACCAGTTGTTTATGGTGCCGGGCATTCTGGTGATCCTGGTCACGATGGTCGGTAGTTTTTTGACGGCCCTGAATATTGTCGCCGAAAAGGAAATCGGCACCATTGAGCAATTAAATGTCACTCCCATAAAAAAGTGGGAGTTTATTTTGGGCAAGCTGATACCGTTTTGGGTACTGGGAATGGTTTCTATTACGATTGGCATAATTGTAGCCTATTTGGTCTTTGGCATTTTTCCGGCCGGTTCGTTGGGAACGATCTACTTATTTGTTGCCGTCTATTTATTGGCGGTACTGGGGATTGGTCTGTTGGTCAGCACTTTTGCCGATACGCAACAGCAAGCTACGCTCTTTGCTTTCTTTTTCATGATGATCTTCATCTTGATGGGGGGGTTGTTTACCCCCGTAGAAAGCATGCCGGAATGGGCGCAGTGGGTGGCGGCTTTCAATCCACCGACCTATTTTATCAAGGTAATCCGGGCAGTATTTATCAAGGGCAGTAATGTTGTTGATCTACTACCGGATCTGGGTATCATCTTTTTGTTTGCAGTCGTTTTTAATGGGCTGGCGATTTGGAATTACCGGAAGCGGGAGGGTTGAGGGTAAGCTTAATACTACTTTGTCACTTTAAAGGAAAATCCTTAGAATCGAATTTTTCAACTCATTATTGACTTGGTTATGTGGTTATGAAATTTAGGTGGTTTTTGATAATCAAATAACCAAATAACTACAATTGTGGTGACAAAAACGTTTCGTCATCCACAACCAATATTTTTTATCCCTGAGACCAATTTAAGAATTTCTTTCTCTTCAAGATGACAAAGAAGAATTAAGTAAGTGCCTGAACTTTTACAACAGTTCTGCAAACCGGGGATCACTCCGAATCGCTTCGATTAATTTGCGCTGACAGATACACTTACGTTTCTTGATGTACCCTGCACTTTCGTATCCTAATACTTCGGCAATTTCCTGCATGGAATATTGTTCGAAAAACAACTGCAGGATCAATCGACAGTTTTTGCTCAGGGTATGAAATTTTTCCCGCAATAATTGATAGCGTTCCTGTTTTTCCAGGTCATACTCAATGGTTTCCCATAATAAATCCGAAGGGAAATTGGAGATCGTTCGTCGGTTGCGCCGTTGATGACGCCGCCAAATATATTTACAAACTCCCATAAAAAAAGTGGTAAAAGTGGATTGGAGATGGAGTTCATCCGCTTTTATTTTCCGGTAAATGACAATCATAGCTTCCTGAAAAATATCTTCTGCGTCTGCCCGCCCGCCCTTTTGCTGTTGAATATACTTCAGCAAAAACGAAAAACAATCTTTGTAAACCTGATCCAAAACGAGCGGGTCTCGCAACCGTAATCCTTTTAAAATGGGGTCTTCCATAGTACTACCATCGAATTTCTTAGAGAATAAAAATGACTCGCTTAATTTCCGGATTCTTAGTTTCCGAAAAAAGCGTAGAATCACTGGAATTATTCATGATTTGTACGGTTATTTGTTGGCGACCAGCACACCACCTTGCCTTGAAATATCGTTTGGATTAGAGTTTAAATAAGAGGGAAATACTAAATGAAATCTTCTTGCGACTCCTTAGGTATAAATACGCATTTTGATGCGCAATTGTACGGGAATTACCCAAGCAGGCTTGCAAAAATTACTAAAAAAGCACACCTTTAACTAGTCACCAAACAACGCTATATATTTATGAATGCTGATTTTGCTTTAAGTACTGAAAAAGCCGGGGATTACAAAAAAAGCTGGGGAACCTGTAACAGCAATGATTTACCGGATCTATTTTCCGCTTATCATGAGGCGGATGCTATTGCAAAGCGAGTGACGGCCTATATCCTTCAAAAACCATTTCTTGAAGATTCGGAGACGCTGAATAATGCTACTGTTCAAATCCATATGGCATGTGATCCGAATTTACACCGCGATATTATCAATGACGAACCACGGTTCTTCCCGATCTTGTGTTTCAATTTGTCCGCATCGGGAAAGGAAAACCTATACTTTAGAATGAAATGGGATAAGGAATATTTCGATCGTAATCCTAGCAGTACTAATGAAGGAGATGCCAGCATAGGGATACCCATCAAAAAAGAAACGCTACATGAATTATTAACAGGTTGGTGCATTTGTAAACACCAGGATTTATCGAGCCCTTTTGAGGGATTGTATCACCATTTACAGCAGCGGGTAGTTCATTATGATTTTAAAAAGGATAGCGAGAACATCATTACTGAAATGATGAAGCCTAAAAACACCTACGTCAGGGTGATTATGGGAGTTGGTCATCCTTTTCAAAATAACAACCACCCTTTTTCTTTCCGGCCAATTATTCAGATTGGAGCTGACCCGGAAATCTTGAAGGCCAACGACGAAGATACTTGTCAATTCGAATTTTCTACGCCTTGTCCGCCGGGCTGTGGTCAGTAAACTGGAAATACCTCATGAGCGGCCTAACCCTATTTAAAACGATTTCTATCACTTCATCAACAATAAGCGTTATTGTTGCTGTACTCCCCCTGTTTTGGTGGAAAAGATTCAACGCTACCCAACGGTGGTTAGGCGCTCTCCTGATTTTTTCTGCTATTGTAGAGGTTTTCGCTTTTTCATTAGCAAAATTTAAAATCAATAACCTTCCATTACTACATCTTTATACGATAGTAGAGTTTTTCTTCCTAATTCAAATTTTTTCAAAACATCTATCTTCCCTTAATAAAACAAAAAATATTGTCCTCATTTTTTTCATAGGAGTGGCAGTCTTCAATTCTTTTTCAGGAAAAGGACTGCTAGACTTCAATCACATTGCCCGCAGCACGGAATCATTTCTGATCATTCTATTTTGCATCTGGTATTTTTACGATATTCTTAATAATCTTCCAGATGAATTTTTGGAAAAAAACCCGATGTTCTGGATCAATACAGGGTTGCTCATTTACTTTTCGGCCAGTTTATTTATATTTATATTCAGTAATTATCTACTGACGGCTGATGAAAACCTAAGCTTACAAAGTTGGAATGTACACGGTATTTTAACGATCATTCACAACTTATTTTACCTGATTGCCATTAGTGTCAAACATGAACGATAACTTGGTATACCTGCTTTTTTTTGGTGTGACCGGCATGCTGTTTTTGGCAGTAGCAATAGTTCTGTTTTTCGTGGTCTACCAACGTCGTTTATCCAACCAACAGGAAAAATTGCGGCAAGCCGAATTAGAATACCAAAAAAAGTTATTGAACGCCAGTATCACCACGCAAGAAAAAGAACGGGAACGCATTGCTCAGGACTTACACGATTCGGTAGGAGCTACTTTATCTACCACCAAATTATATATGCACCAAATGGAACGCACGGAGGGTGGAAAATTTCTGGAACTGAAAACCGAGGCCACCCGGTTGTTAGACGATACGATTCAGAACATTCGCGATACGACGCGCAATCTATTGCCGGTCAATCTGGAACGTTTTGGACTGATCGCTTCGGTTGCTGATCTTTGCCAAAGGCATCAACGTTACGGTCCGTTATTAATTGATTTTATTCATGCCGGAGAAAAACGCTTTGATCCTGATCAGGAACTAGCTCTGTACCGGATTATCCAAGAACTACTGAATAATACGCTGAAGCACGCACAGGCCAAAAAGGTGACGATCCATATAAACCTGCTGAACGATGTGGGACAATTGAAATACTCAGATGATGGAATCGGATTTGACCTGGAAAGAGCACCGCAAACTGAACAAAAAGGAGTTGGAATAAAAAGTATGATTAGCCGTGCTGCCCTGCTGAATGCCGAACTGGATTGGAAAAGTTCTCCAGGACATGGATTTCAATTATCCTTGATTTTTCCAATAAAACGCCTTAAAGCTTCAAACCAAAAAAGATGAAGATCATAAATGTCGCACTAGCCGATGACCACGTTCTTTTCGTTAAAGGCATGAAGATGATTTTGGAATCCCATGAACACATTAACCTTACGATAGAAGCTTTTGATGGTGAAAGATTGATCAAACAAGTCGCTTCCAGTCCTCCGGATGTCGTTTTACTGGACCTCAAGATGCCCAAGATGGACGGTTATGCTGTATTACAATGGCTGAAAAAACATTATCCAAGCACCAAAGTACTGATACTGACCATGCAGGATGAAAACCGGGTGATCACCCATTTACTTGCGGAAGGGGCGCATGGTTATCTGCTAAAGAACGAATCTCCGGAAGTTGTTATTCACGCCATTGAAACGGTTGTCAAAAAAGGAATGTTCCTCAATGAAAAGGCGGCTGCGGCTATGCTCGATCAACTCAAAACCCATGCGCCGGCCTCTTCAACTCCACTTTCCGAAGAATTGCAAGCCTTAACCGATCGTGAAATAGAAGTGTTGAAATTAATCTGCCAGGAAAAAACAACGAATGAAATCGCCGAAACCCTGTTTTTGAGTCCGCGCACTATTGAAGGGCACCGGAAGAACTTATTGGAAAAAACGGGTGCTCGTAATACGGCGGGACTGGTTTTATTTGCGGGTCGGAATAATTTGATTTAGTTATTTTCTACCGTACACTTTTAATAAAATGGACCTCGTTTAGAGGTCTCAGATAGGTAAACCGTAATATCAAGCAGATACCTTCGTGCCATTAGGTACGAAATATGGCGTACCTAATGGCACGCTATTGAAGCGAAAGTCTCATTTTTACCAAGGCTTTGTCCCTAACAGGACTTACTGGGAAAAAGTGTACAGTAGCAAATTTAGTTACTAAAGATGCATAAACAGCGCAAACTTTTTCTAAAATTTGAGTTGCTGTCAGACAAGAGGTTCTTAAGCTGAAAAGATTGATAAGAATGCAAACGGATGTTACTATTTTCATTAAATTTAGCCTATGGAATGAGAAATATGCCCGTACAAATTTATTGTATTTTACATAAAGCAAAACTTCTCCAGGATTAAATTCAACAATGCGTATATGCAAAACCAACTATTTCTAATAACCATAGCCCTGCTACTTTTCTCCTGCAGCGCTACCAAAAAATCCGGCAATAAAGGATTTGCAAGTCTTTTTAACGGCAAAAACCTCGATGCCTGGGTAGGCAATAAACAATCTTACCGGGTAGAAAATGGTGTGATCATCATCGACCCTCAGGGTGGTGGTGGCGGCAACCTTTATACGGAAAAGGAATACAGCGACTTCATTTTCCACTTTGAGTTTCAGCTCACTCCCGGTGCCAATAACGGGTTAGGTATCCACGCCCCACTGGAAGGCGATGCCGCTTACCTGGGTAAAGAAATCCAGATCCTGGACAATACGGCCGAAAAGTACGCCAATTTAAAGCCTTATCAATACCATGGTTCCGTCTACGGGGTCATTCCCGCCAAGCGCGGCTTTTTGAAACCGGTGGGCCAATGGAATAAAGAAGAGGTGATCGTAAAGGGAAACAAGATACAGGTCATCTTAAATGGTACGACCATCCTTGACGGTGACCTTCAAGAAGCCAGCAAAAACGGAACGATGGATGGCAGAGACCACCCGGGATTGCAGCGTAACAGCGGACACATCGGCTTTTTGGGGCACGGAGATGTACTGCGTTTCCGGAATATTGAAATTAAGGATTTAAGCGGGGCGAGGTAGGGTTTTGTTTGTCCAGATGGAGTCTGGCGAGTGGGTTCACTGCCAGACCGCGTCTGAAGCGAGCAGTGCATTTAATTACCGGCAAACAACTGTCGCGCCTCCTGCATGGAAATTCCGATCAACTCTTCAATAGAAATGATGGCCAGCCGCACTTCTGTTTCTGCTGCCAGTCGTTCTTCCTGCGCTTTGTAGTAGGCAATATTGGCATCGTTGTAGTTTTCGAACGTCGCTTCATCGTTCTTAAATAGTTCGAGCATGAGTTTGTAGTTCGATGCGGCGTCTTCGTTCATTTGAGTGCGTACTTTGAGGACTTCCAAAGCCAGTAAATAGGCTTCATAACGGCGGTAGACTTCCGCCCTTGTTTTCAGTTTTTCGGCATCGAGGTCACTTTCGGCGATCTTCAATTTTTCGCGGGCGATCTTCACCCGGCCGGGCGTAACCAATAGTGGCAGGATATTGATGGTCGCACCGAACGAAACCCGGGGAGAAAAGAAGTTCGGTGTCGCCCCTACTCCCAGGGAATCAATCGCCTGGTTTTGCGTTAGGCCAACATTGATCCCAACGGCGCTGGACCAGCCCAGTTTCCGGTTTTTAATCTCTTGTTGAGCAATATTCATTTCATAAGATAGGGCCTCTGATGTAGGCGTGTTTAGCCAGGCCAATTGCACCAGATAGTCCCGAAATACATCCGGTTGGATATTAGCAGGCAGTACCACTTGATCGAAGTCCACTTTTTGACCATAACTTTGCGCACACCAAAAACTTAGGAATACTAGGAATAGTAAATATTTCATGTCATCAAAGATTAAATTAAGACGCTCAGTACACTGTAACAAAAGTTGCTTGATTCGCATCTTGACCCAATCCTGACATCTATCGTCAAGATCTGGCCCAAATTAACCACGCTCATCAAAATCCTTCAACTTAACTACGACCGCCAACATAATATAAAAAACGATGCTGGTCGGTAAAATAGTGACTACCTCCTGCGGGTAGCTCGCTAATAAGATCATAAAGAAAACGACGGCCAGCCCCAGGTAAATGATCTTGATCTTTGGATCCCTTACGCGGAAATAGTGGTACAAAGTTACCCGCATAATGATGTAAAAATAGATGAGATAAATTACGAGTCCCAGCCATCCCATTTCAATGGCGACCCTCAAAAATGCACTATCATGCGCAAAGCCTGCCAACCACGAATCCGGACTGAACCGCTCCCCCCAGATACCGGTACTCCCCAAACCTGCACCAATAGGATGGGTACGTACGTAGGGCTGTATCATTTTCTGGTTCTCCAGCCGAACTTGCACCGAAGCGTCGGTAGTTGGTTTAAACGCCGACTGAATGCGAAAAATCACCGGATTACCGGTCGATTTCATGACAAATACCGTTCCCACCATAAAAAACAAGGCACCCGCGATCAACACTTCTTTTTTCATGGTTAACAAAATGTAAAAAACCACCGCTACCGGTACGATCACAAAGGGCGTCCTTGATCCCGCATAAGCCATCGCCAGGTACATGCAAATGCCCGCGATCAATAACATAGTCCTTTTCAGCCAATGAAATGGGCCCGTTGCCAATACAAAGCAAAAGCTCCCCATATAGGCCATTAAAGTCCCAAAACTGGTGGGATCAGAGAAAAAAGAAAAAGCCCGGTACCGATTCCACTGCACGATCAAGGTATAACGGCTCGGTCGTTCGTAAAGCCAGGCCCATTCCTGGGCACTATACCCAAAGTACTCCTGCTTCATACCGTACAAGGCTGCAATAAAAGCTAGTAAAATGATGAATTGAAGAATGGCCTTAATTTGTTGGGCAGACTGTAAAGCATAACAGGCAACAAAAAATAAAATATGCTGGATCGCAAAACTACGCACGGTATAAAACCAGGCAATACGTGAAGCTGCATCAGGATTAAAGAACATTAAAATGTTGTAGGCGATCCAAATCAAAATGATCACGCTAATAGCACTCTGTGGAAAACGCCAATCGCGTTTCTGTCCCCCTTGCACTATAACACTCAGCAACAATAAAAACAACAAACCGTCCAGCGCCGTCCCTACGGGCGCATCCGAATATTTAGCGATGAAATTCACCATGAACGCCACCGTAAGGGTTAATCCCATCCCAATATTTAAATCAACAAAAGACCACAGCATAATAGGGATTCCAAATACCGCAGCAGTCATAAGTGCCCCCAATTTGAGCCCCAATACCACAAAAACCAAGCTGCTAAAGGCAGCAATCCCCAATAAGATCAAATATCCCAATGGATTATTCAGTTTTTGCTGGAGTAGCAAACGATTGCCTAATATTGCTAAGGCCTGTATCATTAAAAGAACATTAATTTCAGGAATATACCGATCAATGCCAACCCGATTACTACTAAGGCGCTGATTTCCATTAACTTCTCTTCGTTGGTCAATTTTTTTGGATTTTTCATAGGCTGAACGATGGGCAATGGGGCAATGAGCAATGAACGATGGGCAATGAGCAATGAACAATTGGGCAATGAGCAATGAACAATGGGCAATGAGGCCGTTTAACTCGTTCATTCACTGCTTCCGCAGCACCCGCCCGTACCGGTCATCGCTTAGCTTGCCATTCTCAATTGCTATTTTCCCATTGATGATTACCCATTCAAAACCGGTAGCGTAGGTTTTGGGATGGGTATACGTAGCATTGGCCTTAATGGCTGCAGGATCAAAGATCAATATATCGGCTTTTTTGCCGGAAGCAATACTGCCCCTATCTGCTAAAGATAAAGTTCGTGCCGTCAAGCCGGTCATTTTGTGGATAGCAACCGGTAAACTTACTAGTTTTTTCTTGAGCACGTATTCTTCAATAATCTTGGCAAAGGTACCATAACCACGGGGGTGATACATTGTAGGACTACCGTCGGAACAAACCATTACTTTTGGCGATTGAAAGAGCCTTTCCTGCAAAGTGCTGTCCATAACGAAATAAGCACCGCTGGCACCGCGCGGACCAATGTCCAGCAAGATCTGCTCATGGGATTGCCCCTTTTCTGTACTCACCTCTTGCAGTGTTTTCCCGGCGTTCGGCCCGGTTCCAAAGAGGGTTGCCCCAGGACCATTTCTTAATTGTATCCGTTCTTTCAAAAATTCGAGTAGTTCTGCTTTTTTATTGCGTTTTACTTGTTGATAATCATTCGGGGCTTTGGCCCAGGTGGGAAAAACGATCCCGATACCAGTGTAGCTGGCATTGTAGGGATAGAAATCAGCCGTGACATTCGGAACCGTATCTATGGTGGCCAGTATTTCTTCAGCCCGCTGACGCCCTTTACCGTAAACGGCTTTCAAGTGAGAAACGTGCACCTTGCAAAATCGCCCCTGATGAAGCAATTCCTGTATGGATTCAATAAGCGCATCGTTGTCTTCATTGCGGACATGGCTCATGATGAGGCCATCGTATTCTCCTACTACCCTGGCAAGGGCTTCCAATTCCTTTTCCTGTGCATATATACCCGGCGTGTATTCCAGGCCAGTACTCAGGCCGAAGCAGCCGGCTTCGAGTCCCGCTTTCAATAAATCCAGCATCTTCGCCAGGTCTGCTGCTGCGGGTTCTTCCCGATAGCCAATACCGCTCATTTGACGAATGGTACCATGGCCTACAAACATGGCGATATTTACCCCCGTTTGCATACGATCTACTTCAGTCATCCAATTGCCCAGGTCTGTTCTTTCAGGGCTTGTGCCATCCTGACCTAAACAGATCGTCGTGACCCCCATTCGCAAAAAATTATCAAAAGCCGGGGTACTCAACGGATCTCCGTGGGCATGGGCATCAATAAAACCAGGTGCCACCACCTTTCCACCTGCATCAATAGTAGTCGTAACAGTAATTCTGGAGGAGTCCACCTCCCCAACGAAAACGATCTCTTCTCCTTCAATCAGTACGTCAGCCCGTGTTGAAGAGGTGTCAATACCATTGATCACTCGTCCGTCCATGATCAGTAAATCGAAAGTGTTACCTGCGCTTTCGATAAAATCGGCGAAGCGATCAGTTTCAACATTTCCGGTCTCGCATGAAAATAATGCAATTATGGATAAAAAAAACAGGTAATGATATTGCCTCATGACTATGTCTGACTCTTTTTTACAAATGTAAAGAAAGATTGACAGCAAGTACTCATTCCATCCACTTACTAATTCAGTACGATCTTACCATCATAAGAAGCAATCTTTATTTTGGGGCTATTATCCGAACTGCCTTTGACCTGCCCCTTAAACTCCAGTTCGCCGTTTTTTTCCACGTGGTATACACGTTCTACACTGGCCTCAGGATAACTGAATTTTCCGTATTTAGTATTCGCTTCGAGCAAATACTTACTGTCCTTCGGCAAGCTGATCAAAAGATCAGTGTATTTGCCATTAAAAGAAATTTCTTCCAACGGGCCTACCATTTTTCCGATGGAGACTTCATCATCGTAAGATTCAAGAATAAACTTGCTTTTTAATTGACCGATACTAAAATCCGTATATTTTGATTCCGCGATGAATCTGCCCAGGGTACTGAAAGCGATCTTATCATCGTAGGAAAGTTCACAATCAAAATTCACCAGATTACGAATGGCAATTTTTGAATATTTACTTTTTAATTTTAGTGTTTTCCCATCATTCATTTCAATGTCCGCATCGTAGAGATCCATCCGCGCATCTTCGAAATCTTTTAATTCAAATTCGGAATATTTATCCTTGATCGATAGGCGATTGATGCTTCCCAGCTCATACTTATCATCATAAGATTCAATATCCAAAGTAGAAAAATCACCCAATTCAAATTCGGAATATTTCGACTCAATGGCAACCTTTTCGCCGTTACCAGTATAAAGCTTACTATCGTATAATTCCAGAGAAGCATCTTTGAAGTTTCCGATATTGGCTTTACTGTATTTGAGTTCGAGTTCCAAGTTGCCTTTGATATCAGAGGCTTCAAGATTGCCGCTGTAGAGAGTGACACTGAGATCATCGTGCGTTTCCTCCGCCAGTTTGACATCTCCGTATCGATTGGCAATGTGGAGTTCTCGCAGCTTAGGCGTATAGATCTCCATTTTAATATTCAAATCACGGATATCTTTTACCTTTTGCCGGTCTTCAAATTCGATTCTGACAACACCATTATTGCTTTGCCACTTCCTGGTTTTAAAGGAGGTACTAACGGAACTGCGGTCACCAAGTTCGTCCGTATCGATAGTGAAGTGGTCAAAAACGATCTGAGCATCCTCAGGAGTTCTGGCTTTCAAAGACAGTATCGCCTTTATGGTTACCTTACCATCGGTAGACGGCAGTACTTCGATCGGACCGTTGCGATGATCTACTTTGATATAATTTTTATCATCAAAAATCTCCTGGAAAGTTTTCTCAAATTTTTGCTGTGCCTGGCTGTAGCCAAATACAAAACAACTGATTAACAGTAAAAAGCTATAGCGGAAATTCTGTTTTTTCTTCATATCTGTTTCTTTTTTCAATTTCGTAAGAGAGTAATTCTAAAATTCTGATTTTGCGTTCGTAGAATTTGATTAAGGTTTGAATAAACTGTTCATTGCCCAGTTCTTGTTCAGCGTCTTTCAGGTATTCCTTCCATAAAATATCAAGGGTTTCCAATTCTCTGAAATAGGATTTGAAGTCTTCGGGGTCCAGATTCTTTAGTCCGATTTCATTTTCTTTCTCACTGATCAGTTTAACATAGGCTTTTTCCTGATCGGCCAGTTGAGGAGCATACTGTGCTAAAATAGAAGAGGGAATCTTTCCGTCATTACCCGGCTGGGCATTGGGTTGAAACAACCAGCTGCTCATACCAATGGCCAGCCCGATTGAGGCGGCAACAGCCCATTGTACATAGCGGTTGTGGAGTAATTTGAGTACCCGGTTGGGATTGTCCTTTGGCCCGGCCTGATCTTCACTATTGGCATGTATCGTTTCAGTGATCATTTCCCAAAGCCGCTCGGGGTTTTCAGGCCCTTCTATTTGATCCAGTTCCGGTTGGCGGGCTTTTATATATTTTTCTATATTGTTCATCATTTCAATAATTTGTGTTGGTCAGGTTTAAATTTTTATCTCGCAATTGATGCCAGAGAATTTAGTTTTTCCTGTAATAACTTGCGGGCCCTTTGGTATTGGCTTTTGGAAGTCGATTCCGAAATATTGAGAATGCGGGCGATCTCCTTATGTTGATATCCTTCAAGAAGAAACAAAGTGAAAACGACTCTCGAGCCTTCCGGCAAAGCCTTAATAGCTTCGTGGATCTTTTTCAAATCAGTATCGTCATTACTTTCCATATTTACCGGGGGAACTGTTGGTGTCAAGTTGTCCTCCAGGGTAGCGAAATACAGTTGCTTTTTGGAACGGATAAAATTAAGACCTGCGTTTACGGCTATTCTTTTTATCCAGGCCCCTAAAGTAGATTCCCCCTTGAAAGTATGTAACTTGGTAAAAACCTTAACAAAAGTTTCCTGTAACAGATCTTCGGCATCTTCTTTATCCGCTACCATACGTACAATAGTCGTATACATGGCCCGGGCGTATTTCTGGTACAGTGCCTTCTGTGCCGTACGATCTCCGCCCAGGCATCTTTTTACCAATAGTGACTCGTCTGTATTTAAATGGTAAGCGTTCAAAGGTTTTCAAGATTTTTTAACTATATTTCGTATCAAAATCGACTACTTAGCTTGAAATTTCAGGCCTCTTTAATAACTAGACTTTTGACGCTAGACTCTAGAAGTTAGACTAAAAATTCTAACTAAT
>CAZHNG010000196.1:0-1395 GCA_964533785.1 uncultured Saprospiraceae bacterium
GCTTGCTGGATCAACCAGGTTTCCGTATAAGTGCCGCTACCTCCCAAGAACACGACGTCCAGGCCGTCGCCCGTTACATCTGCGACCGCCATTGAAGGACCGTACTGCGAAAACTTGTGCGGTAAAGTGCGCTGAAAATTAAAATCGATAAAATCGATTTCCCGGTTAGCGTAGTCAATGCCATAATTGCCGGCTACCGAGGCAAAAACGGGCGCTTGAGCAGTTTCTTTGGCCGGTTCGAATTTTTCAACCTCCTGATAAGAGATCGTTAAAATTTGATCAATAGCCACATTTTTCAATAAGGAAACCATCCCATCGGGCCAATTGACAAGCAGGGTGTCGATCTTCCCCGCGTAATCACCTAGACCAAAATGCAAAGCACTTTCCGATTTCGAAAGGTATCCCCTGCCGGAAATAAGATAGTTCTTTTGTTTTTGGCCGTCATAAATCAATTCAACCGTGGTACCGAAAGCATCGAGATTCTTTTCCGGGCCTTGCAACTTTACCCGTAAATAGTGGTGATCACCGCTAACTTTATTTTCAAAAATGAAAGCCTCATCGTCTATATTATTGGCGATCAGATCGAGGTCTCCGTCATTATCCAGATCCGCATAAGCCGCACCGTTAGAAAAGGAAGGGATATCGAGCTGCCATGCTTTGGAAACATCTTCGAAAGTCAAGTCCCCATTATTTCTGAACAAGAAGTTAGGGATTTTAATTTCGGGAATGGCTTCGTACAATTCTTCATTAGAAACCAAATTGCTGGCCATGGCCCTGAAATCCGCAAAATCGCGATCAGTGACATCCCGGGGAAAGCCATTGGCGATGAACAAGTCTTTCCAGCCGTCATTATCGTAGTCAGCGAATAAGGTCGACCAGCTCCAATCCGTTTCCTGCACCTTTGCGTACATGCCGATTTCGGCGAAGATGGGCAGGCCGGTTTCGGGGTTTTCACCGAGGTTAAGCTGTAAAGTATTGCGAGTGTATTGGTAATCATAGCCATAGTACTCGGTCAATTGCTGGCTTTGGTAGCTGCTGCCGCCCTGGAAGAGTTTTTTTCGTTTGTTGTAATAGGGTTGCATTTCGGAAGTAAAGAAATCCGCCTGTCCGTCGTTATTGATGTCACTGACATCGCTCCCCATTGCCGAAAGGGAAAAATGTTTGAAGAGTTCGCTGGAACGATTGGTAAAAGTCCCATCCTGATTATTAATAAAGATCAAGTCGTTGCTTTGGTAATCATTGGCCACGTAGATGTCCTGCCAGCCGTCCTGGTTGAAATCGTGGATCAAGGTGCTGTGGCTGTATCCGTCCTGCAGCAACCCCGCTGCTAAAGAAACATCCTCGAATACCGGATGCCCCAATTCATCATCCCAATTGTTTTGGAATAAATTATCC
>CAZHNG010000196.1:1405-7768 GCA_964533785.1 uncultured Saprospiraceae bacterium
GGTTAAGGCCGGTGCCATCCATTTTGATATCGATGAATTGATTGGGGTATTCGCCTTCAATGACATTTACACCGACAAAAAGATCCAGATCTCCGTCGTTATCGTAGTCAAAAAATTGGGCGTGGGAGGAATGACTGTCATCATCAATACCGTATTCGGTTGCCATTTCGGAAAAGCTGGGGATCCCGTTCTCATCGTTCCCCTGATTGACAAATAGCAAATTCCTTCGCAACGTAGAATCTTTACGCAAAGTATTGCATACGTAAATATCCATTCGCCCGTCCAGGTTAATATCCAGCATATTCACTCCCGATGACCATTCCAATGGATCGCGTTTTTGAATGCCCGCCTGTTCGGTGATATTCTGAAATTGCAGGTTTCCTTTATTGAGATAAACGGCATTCTCTACCTGGTTTCCACAGAAAAACAGATCGTCTAATCCATCCCCGTTGAGGTCGCCGACGGCTACGCCTCCTCCGTTGTAGACAAATTCCGAAACCAGGATATTCAAAGAATCGTTTTCGGTGATCTCATTGATGAAGTCAACACCAGTTTGTTCCGCCGGCAGTAGTTGGAAGCCATTTACCGGTGGTTGTTGGCAACTATTGAACAACATAGCGTTCATAGCGAAAAAAAACGGAATAATGCGGTTGGGATTGATCATAGGTTGTACATGATTAGTAGAGCGGAATTCATTCCGCAAAAATACGTGTTTATCAGGTAAGTAAGGAGGCTACTTCGAAGTAGCCTCCTACTTACCTGATTACAAAAAGGGCTGCCTAAATCAATAGACAGCCCTTTTTTGCTATATCTTCGAATACTTGATAATCAAGTCAGTAAGTCAACTATTCGAGATCCACTGATCTTAGTAACCAGGATTCTGTGTCAAAGTGCCTTCCGGAGAAATATCGATCTGCTGCTGAGGTATTGGCATAACTTCATCTACACCAGCCTCAAAACGAGCACCACCGAACTTAGTCACCAAGATTTGTGACTCATAAGCTAAGTATTCATTCAACACTTCTTCCGCAATACCCCACCTGACGAGGTCAAAGAAACGGAATCCTTCACCCGAAAGCTCTAATTTGCGTTCGAAACGAACGATCTCTCTCGCAGCTTGCTGATCAGAGAAAGCATCAGCCGGGTATTCACTGATTGAGTAGTTAGCAGCATTAGAGCCGTCAGGATTTTTCACCCAGGTATCAGGATTAGCCGCCCGTGCTCTTACCATATTAACGTATTCACGCGCTTTGTCCAGATTGCCTAATTCTACTTCCGCTTCGGCAGCCATCAAAAGGACGTCTGCAAAACGAATGATGGTATAGTTCATGGTAGCGTAACCTCGTGTCCAGGAAGAACCGTCCGTGAAAGAGTTTTCCTGAGATCTGTAGTAAACATATTTTTTAGGAGAATACGGACCAGCGTAAGGTTGATTACGAATCCAGTCTTTTCCAGGATGAGGGATCCAGTCCAGGTAAGGAATACCACGACGACCAATAGAGTGATCAATACGAGGATCCAACAGACCTTGATCTGGCGTAAATGCCTCACTAGACTCAACGCCATAATCGTGGACTAACTCATTTGCAGGATCGTTATAAGAACCATCCAATAGTGGTAAACCATCTTCACCTACGCGGAATGAGTTCGCCAATTCAAAGCTAGGCTGGAAGAAACCGCAGCAGTTACCGGGCCCATCCTGACCAGTGTTGTAGGGATAGTTCAAATCGTCGAACCAATTGGCGTTCCGCGTCGAACCAGAGTTGTTAGCAGTTTGAACGGCAAATACAGCCTCAGCGTGGTTGTCGTTCTCAGCGTTGTAGGTTTGAGAATAACTCTCGATCAGTTGATAAGGTAAACCATTAGTGGTTTGACCGTTAGCGATCACTTGATCAAAAATTGCTTTTGCTTCAGAGAATTTACCCTGGAATAAGTAAGTCTTACCTAAGTAAGCACCCGCAGCCCACTTGTTTACTCTACCGATTTGGGCCTGTGTTTCCGGCAAGTTATCGAATGCAAATTGGAAATCTTCTTCAATTTTACTCCACACATCCGGCGTATTAGGCACGGCAGAAATATCTGCAGGAGCAGTCAAAGTTTCATCAATATACGGGATACTGTTGAATACCTTCTTCAAATCGAAGTAGAAGTGACCTCTCAACATACGTGCTTCCCCCCTGATACGTTGCGCATCTGCCGCTGAAACATCTTCAGCCGCGTCCAAAAGCCTTAATACCTCGTTAGCACGGCTAACCCCTTCGTATCTCGCTCTCCACAATGCGTTGATATCACCATTAACAGCGTCAATTTCATAACGCTGGATGGGGTTGATACTGGAATAATCTCCGGGGTCGGTCCCTTTATTCGCTTCACCTCCCAGGATACTACCGATTACCCAATGATTAGGACCTTCGAAACGATTTCCAAATACACCACGCAAAGCTGCGTAGGTACCGATCAAGGCGCGTTCCACCCCTTCTTTAGTTGTTAACTGAGCGTTGGCTAAAGAGCCAGTTGGTTCTACCTCCAAAAATTCATCCGAACAGGATACGGAGAAGACCATGAGTGCCATTACCATGGCGACCGTCTTAGTGTAATGATTTAGAATTTTCATTGTATTAGAACTTTTTAACTATTGTTAAATTCTGAATTCGGTTCAAATATAATAATCTGATAAACAATAAACGGTAAGCAACACGACGAATGGCTAAACTTTGACAATCAGTCGTGTTGCTCCATTTTTTTCTTAGAACCCTACTCCCAGATTGAAAGTAAATTGTTGGGTAATGGGGTAGTTACCTACGTCCACACCAAATCTAAAGTCTGCATCACCACCGACTTCAGGATCCAAGCCGGAATAGTCCGTAATCGTCAATATATTATTAGCGGCAATTCCCACTCTTAAACGGCTTAAGCCCCAATTAGCAATAATACCTGCATCGTCAAATTCATACGATAAAGAAACTTGACGCAACCTGATATAATCACCACTTTCTACGTACCAGGAGTTCTCCGCACCACTGGTACTAAGGTTAGAAACGCTTTCCCAGATTGGTGCAGCGGCAGCGTCACCTAGTTCAGGGGTCCAGGACTCTTTCGCTCTTACCCCTTTACCCGAACCTTCGAAAGTTCCGAAGAAGTCGGTAAACCATTTTTGTTGGTGCCAGATCTCTGATCCAAAGGAACCGTACCAAAGCATTCCCAAAGAAAGGTTTTTATAATTTAACCTGATATTCGTACCTACGGTATAATCAGGGACCGGGCTACCCAGGAAGGTTCTGTCTTCGGGCGTAATCTCACCATCACCATCGATATCTTCGTACTTGAAGCGGCCAACACCCGCTCCCGGCTGAGTGGCGTGGCTGTTAACATCCGCTTCACTACTGAAATACCCCAACACACGGTAACCAAAGAAACTGGAAAGTGGCTGACCAACCGCGTTACGGATCGGTCTGATACCACGGTAACCAGGACCGTCAAAGAAATCAATACCCGGAGCCAATTCCGTAATTTCATTGGTTAAGAAGTTATTGTTTACCGTCACTTCATAATTCAAGTCTCCGGAAACCTTACCACGAACGATCAACTGCAAGTCCAAGCCCTGGTTCAACATCGAAGCAATGTTCACCGCAGGAGCAGCAGCAGAACCACCCACAACACCTGCAACGGGCACTTGATACAATAGATCATTCGTTTCTTTACGCCACCAGTCAGCAATAACTTCTAATTTATTATTGAAGAAAGAGGCATCGATACCGATGTTCAATTGTTCACTGGTTTCCCATTTTGCATCCGGGTTACCAATACGAGAACGGAAAAACCCTTCATCTACCCCACTGTTTTGTCCACCAATTGGATAGAAAGAATTACCTCGACTGGAGGCATACAAAGAGAATTGATTCGCAGGATCTACGTTGTTGGAGTTACCCATTTGTCCCCAACCCCCGCGGATCTTCAGATCGTTGAGCCAGGAAATATCTTGCATAAACGGCTCAGCCGTTACCCGCCAGGCAGCAGAGAAGGCCGGGAATACACCATAACGCTCATTTACCCCGAACCGGGAAGAACCATCCCTTCTGACCACCCCGGTCAAGTAGTATTTCTCGTTGTAATTGTAGTCTAACTTACCAAATAAAGAGTAGAAGTTCACTCCGTTAAACAAACTACTGGTGGCAAATGGATTCTGCACCGTTCCTAAATTAACAAAGTTCAAATCAGTAGAAAATGGATTAATACCAGATCCATTGATGTTCCTTCCTGCACCTGTGTTCAAGGCTTCGATACCACCCAAAGCAGTAACACTATGAGCTCCTAAGTTCAATTTGTAAGTTGCTGTATTGGTGAATGTCCAGGAGAAAACGTAACTACTACTTTCGGAAAAGTTATCACTCGCCTGGGGCTCAGAATCTCCTAAGTAACGGTAACCATAAAACGTACCATAGAAGTTGTTGTATTGACCACCAATACTTGAGCGAATTGTCAAGTTCTTGATCGGATCAATCTCTACATACAAATTACCAAAAGCATTCGCATTAAACGCACGGTCATCTCGATCGTTTAATTCCAACTGACGAACTGGGTTACGAGGGTTGTTAAATCCTGCCGCAATGGTACTCGCGTAACTTCCAAACTCGTCGAAAACAGGAATAACGGAAGGCATACGGTAGGCAGAGGTAACGAAAGATTCATCATCAGAACCACCTACACCACCGTTTCCACCAAAACCACCAATGGTAGAACGGTAGGTAAACTGAAGGTTCTCCCCAATCCTCAACCATGGAGTCAAGTTAAACTCCGAATTCGCTCTGAAGGTGTAACGCTGGAATTTGTTGTTCAATAAAATACCATCCTGCTCCTGTAAGCCAAAACCGAAATAGAAACGATTGTTATCACCGCCTCCACTGAAACCAAGGCTATGCCTTTGTAAGAATCCGGTTCTTGTAATTTCATCATACCAGTTGGTACCTTCCAAATTAGGTCTGATCAAAAATACGCCTTCAGGATTAGCTTCGTAAGCTTTACGGATTTCCTCTAAGTCGATTGATCCACGAACACCATTCATCCCGTTAGCGTGCAAAAAATCAGGAAGCGTAGCTTGCGCCTGATCACCGTATTGTGGGTGATTGTACTCCGGCTCCACACCGTTAGCCGCTGCATTGTTACGGTATGCGATGTGCGTCCAATCTGCTTGTTCTTGCGGAGTTAACATTTCAGGTGCACCATCAACATTGGGATCGGTCACCCCGATCATGGCATCGTAGCTGATTCTCAATTTACCGTCTCCTTTCTTCCCTCTTTTTGTGGTGTAAACGATAACACCGTTTGCAGCCCGCGCACCGTAGATGGAAGCTGCAGCTGCATCTTTCAATACGGTTGTCGTCTCAATGTCATCGGGAGAAAGGAAGTTCGTACTTTGTACCGGTAAACCATCCACAATGTATAATGGTTCGTTACCGCCAAAAGCACCGAAACCACGTACCCGGATCTTACTGGTAGAACCCGGTTGTCCGTTCGTGATCACCGTTACCCCGGCCGCTTGTCCTTGGAGTTGTTGTTCGACATCCCCCGAAGGAATGGCTTGAATGTCGGCCGCTTTAATGGTAGAGACCGCCCCCGTCGTCTGTCGTTTAGTCTCCGTTGCGTAACCCGTTACGACGATCTCATCGAGGGCAATCCCTTCCTGCATCGTAATGTTGACAACGGATTCTGGTCCAAGCGTAATGTTTTGTGTCTCATAACCTGTGTAAGAAATTTGGATCTCGTTAGCACCTTCCGGAACGGTCAACTCATAATTACCGTCGATATCCGTAATGGTACCCGTCGAAGTTCCAACTACCAGAATAGAGGCCCCGATCACCGGCTGTCCATCTGGGTCGGTAACTGTTCCCGTTACCGTTCTTTGTGCCAGCATTCCCCCTATAGCCAGGAAGAACACCGCTAGAGTGTAAATAATCTTCTTCATTGTTGTTTACGTTGGTATATTAAAAATTATAAAATAATTCCTAGATCGTGTTTTGTTTTCACGTATACTATTCACACAACAATGAAACTAAGGGATTGGTACTTAGATATGCTTGTTGTGATTGTGCTTTTAGGAGCATTAATGGTACTTATTTAGACGCTAGACTGTAGACTGTAGACGCCAGATTGTGTGGGTTTGGGGATAAGACGTTTGTGTGTGACCTAAACATATAATGAATCTGTTCTATTACTTTAATAAGACGCTAGATTGTATGAGTTGGGGGATAAGGAGTTTGAGTGTGATCTAAATATAAAATGCATCTGCTATACTACTTTAATAAGACGCTAGATTGTGTGGGTTTGGGGATAAGACGTTTGTGTGTGACCTAAACATATAATGAA
>CAZHNG010000196.1:7868-12954 GCA_964533785.1 uncultured Saprospiraceae bacterium
TCTGTTCTATTACTTTAATAAAATGCCAGACTATAGATGCTACCTGCCTAACTGACGGTAAAGGCAGGCGGGGACGACGGATACTTCACGCCTAATCTGTTGGGGAGGAAAGGGAGAAAGGGATTATGTTTTGCACTTATTAGCTCCCCGAGACACTCATAATCAAACCAACAAACCTAATGTCAACAGCTCAAATATCATGGTGCCTTGCGCCTTTCTGACGGTAAATGTCAGCATGTAGCGTCTTGATCTTTAAGTTTTCTTTGGTTAGTTAAAATCTGACGCAAGGTAAAATATTTATGATTGAATGAAAAAAAATTTTCGGGATTTTATTTGGGGAGTCCTGAAATTTGACCTTATAATCTATGCCTTTTCTTCGCTATCCAAAAAAACACTGCTGACTTTTGATTAGTATAACGTTTGGAAGGTGTTTTCTGCTTCCTGGGGATTCGGTTAATTTTTCTAGTGTCTAGCTGTATTGTCTCTTTTACTTAGGGGTTGTTTTACTCGATTAAATATTTAATAGCTATGGTTATGTGGTTATGTGGTTATAGGGTTATAGGGTTATAGGGTAGGCTGTTTAGTCTGATGATATATCGACACAAGCGTTTTTAGCATAGTCTAGAAGGTAGGAGGCTCTTTCTAGGCTCGGGCATTGAAAGTTAATAATTTTGTGGCTTTCCGATTTATGAATACTAAAGTAGAACCTAGTTTGCCCGTATCGAGCGGGTGGATTTCCCTTTAGGGAATAAAAGGGCAGGGAATAAAAGGGCAGGGAATAAAAGGGCGCGCGTAGGCGGCTACATCAATTTTCAAACTCCGACACTACTAAGTGCCTGCTACCTTTCGGTTTCAACAAATCATCTGCATTCCTTTAACAAATAGATGCTAGTGCATAACATCAATCAAACTGAACAGCCTAGGTTATAGGGTTATAAAAATACTCCCAATGTTTATCCCCACATAACTTCATAACCTTATAACCTTATAACCTTATAACCATTTAAAACTTAAATATTAAGAATCCCCCTAAATTTAAAAGCCAATACGTCTAGCGTCTAGCGTCAAAATACACTAAAACTCCGCACTCCCCGGTGTCCGCGGGAAGGGGATCACATCCCGGATATTGGTCATCCCCGTAATGAATTGTACCATCCGCTCAAAGCCCAGGCCAAATCCAGCGTGGGGGGCACCACCGAATTTCCGCAGTTCCAGGTACCACCACATTTCTTCTTCGGGGATATCCATTTCCTCCATCCGCTGCACCAATTTATCGTAGCGTTCTTCCCTTTGGGAACCGCCGATGACTTCGCCAATCCCCGGAAATAGTACGTCCATTGCCGCTACGGTCTTATCATCGTCGTTTTGCCGCATGTAAAAGGCCTTGATCTCCTTCGGATAATCCCGCACGATCACCGGCTTTTTAAATTTCTTCTCTACGAGCCATCTTTCGTGCTCCGCCTGTAAGTCTTTACCCCATTCGATGGGGAATTGGAATTTCCCTTTTTTGTAGGGTTTTGAACTTTGCAGCAGCTTAACGGCTTCGGTATAAGTAATACGTTCGAATTCGTTATCGACAACGAACTGTAGCGTTTCCAACAAACCCATATCGCGGCGCTCCTCTTTTTTCATGTTCTTCTCCAGTTCCTTAATGCGTTTGTCGAGCACCGCCAGATCGTCGGGATAGTTTTCCAAAACGTAGTTGATCAGGTATTTGACGAAGCTTTCCGCCAAATCCATATTATCGTAGATGTCGTAGAAAGCTACTTCTGGTTCGATCATCCAGAATTCAGCCAGGTGCCGCGAAGTATTAGAGTTTTCCGCCCGGAAAGTAGGGCCAAAAGTGTATACCTTACCCAATGCCAGGGCCCCCACTTCTGCTTGCAACTGCCCGGAAACGGTGAGGTTAGTGGCTTTACCGAAGAAATCTTGCTTCCAATCTACCTGCCCGTCGTCATCAACCGGAGCTGAATTGGGCTCGAAAGTGGTGACATGGAACATCTCCCCTGCTCCTTCCGCATCACTGCCCGTAATAATGGGACTGTGCAGGTAATAATAGCCATTGTCATTATAAAACTTATGGATAGCGTAGGCTAAAGCGTGCCGGATGCGGAAAACCGCGCTGAAAGTATTCGTCCGCATACGAAAATGGGCTTTTTCACGCAAAAATTCCATCGATTGGCGCTTGGGCTGTAAGGGATATTCCTCGGGATTGGAAGTACCCAAAATTTCGATGGTCTCGGCTAGCATTTCAACGGATTGCCCCTTCCCCTGCGACTCGACGATCTTTCCCGTTATTTTCAGGCAAGCATGAAAATGAATGCTTTTAATGAGGTCTTCCGGGAAATTTTCAAATTCCACCACCACCTGCAGGTTATTGATGCCCGACCCATCGTTCAGTGCAATGAAGCGATTGGAACGAAAGGCTCTCACCCACCCCTTTACCATCGCTTGTTCACCGATAGCCGGTCGTTCTAAAATGCTTTTAATTTCTGTTCTCTTCAATGTTTGTGGTGCAATTGTTTCTGCTGACATGAATTACTTTTTTAGATGCCAGATGCCAGATATTAGATGCCAGAGAGGGTTAAATCTATTGTCGAAAATATTTGAATAACACCAACTTATCTTCGAAAACATAATTAAGTAATGGTAAAACAATAACTTCATCATTTTGTGAGCGCCTCTTTTTGCGCCAGGCTTCGTTAAAAAGCCTCGTCGTCCGCCTGAGGAGGATGACTGCGTTTTTTGCCTTGCCTGACACCAAAATAGCCTGCTCAAAAACGCGAACTTATTATTTTACCATTACTAACAAGATAGACAATTAACTTCTGAAAGTATTCCCTACCCTTCTGCCCAAATTCCCATACTCAAACAGTCTGGTATCTGGCATCAAAAATCTGATATCTCAAATTACTGCACGCGAAATTAGTCAGATAATCACGAAAGTTCAAGTGAATTCCTTTCAGGTTTTGTACTTTTACGGAAAGCGTTTTCATTTATGAACAATGTAATTCCCCATACCTTATTAACGGAATACGATATATACCTGTTTAAACAAGGTACGCATTACAAGCTGTACGAGCGGTTGGGCAATCATCAGATGGAGATTGACGGTGTACAGGGTACTTATTTTGCCGTGTGGGCACCGGCAGCTACCGCCGTATCAGTAGTGGGTAATTTTAATCAATGGAACCCCAATAGTCACGGGTTATTTCGGAGGAAGGACAATTCCGGCATCTGGGAAGCCTTTCTCCCTGGCGTAAGCAAGGGCGAGATTTACAAATACCGGATCCGTTCCTGGAACGGTCGACCTTTGATGAAAGGGGACCCTTTCGCCAATTTTTGGGAACAACCTCCTCAAACCGCTCCTATCACCTGGGATCTAGACTACCAGTGGAATGATGAAGCGTGGATGAAAAAACGCCGCGAAAACACTAACCAGCCACAACCTTATGCCGTTTACGAGGTACACCTGGGCTCCTGGAAAAAACATTACGACGGTAAAGATTATACTTACCGCGACCTCGCCGAGCACCTGGTGCCTTACGTTAAGGAAATGGGCTTTACCCACGTAGAAATGATGCCGGTAGCGGAACATCCCTATTTGCCCAGTTGGGGTTATCAGGTGACGGGGTATTTCGCGCCCACCAGCCGTTATGGTGTACCCGAGGATTTTATGCACCTGGTCGATGCTTTTCACCAGGAAGGTATTGGGGTTATCCTGGATTGGGTGCCTTCACATTTCCCTACGGATGCTCACGGACTAGCAGATTACGACGGTACCCACCTCTTTAATCACGCCGATCCCCGTCAAGGTTTCCATCCCGATTGGCGGACTTATATCTTCAATTACGGCCGTAATGAAGTACGCAGCTTTTTAATTTCCAATGCCTTGTTCTGGCTGGAAAAGTTCCACATCGACGGTTTCAGGGTCGATGCGGTTGCTTCGATGTTGTACCTCGACTATTCGCGGGAAGATGGTCAGTGGATCCCCAATCGTCACGGGGGCAACGAAAACCTGGAAGCGATCGACTTTTTGCGGCAATTCAACAAAGCAGTAAATGATGAACACCCCGATGTAATAACCATCGCTGAAGAATCAACGTCCTGGGAAGGCGTCTCCAAACCTATTGAACAAGACGGACTGGGCTTCAACCAAAAATGGATGATGGGCTGGATGCACGATTCGCTCAAATATATGAAGCTGGATCCCATCCACCGGAAGTTCAATCACGATACGATTACGTTCAGTATTATTTATGCCTTTTCGGAAAACTTCATGCTGCCGCTCTCGCACGATGAAGTGGTACATATGAAAGCGCCGCTGATCTACAAAATGCCGGGAGATGAATGGCAAAAGTTTGCCAATCTCCGCCTGTTGTACGGTTATATGTACACCCACCCGGGCACGAAACTCCTTTTCATGGGCGGCGAATTTGCCCAAACCGCCGAATGGAATTTCAAAACGGAACTGCAATGGAGTTTACTCCAATACGACTTACATCGCGGCATACAGGGCTGGGTCAAAAAATTAAACCATTTCTATAAATACACTGCTGCGCTCTACGAAAAACAATTCGCCCCCGAGGGCTTCGAATGGGTCAACCTGGAGGATTACCAAAACAGCGTTATCGCCTACCTCCGCAAAGGGGAAAATGCGCACTACAACCAGTTACTGGTGGTCTGTAATTTCACACCCGTCGTACGAGAAAATTATGACCTGCACCTTTCCTTCGGAGGCGAATGGCGCGAGGTACTCAACAGTGATGAAGAGTTGTTCTCCGGTACGGGGGACTGTACGAACGGAACAGTCCGCACTCAACCCAAGGAGGAGGGGGAAGGACATACGCTGACGTTGACCTTGCCGCCGTTGGCGATGATGGCTTTTGAGCCTACGTTTATTGAGGGGGAGGGGGATTGAACCCCGCCTACTGAGCTGTAGGCCGCCCATAGCCGTCCACTTAGGGCCCGCCACGTAGGGCCCGTATGGGTCTGGGCAGGTTAAGAGTTACTTTATAGTATCGAGTTAAGGAACGCTTGAAATCTTTGATTTTTCGAGACTTCGTCTCTTAAAATTTTTATCGAA
>CAZHNG010000197.1:0-12859 GCA_964533785.1 uncultured Saprospiraceae bacterium
TCCCACCGTTGTAACCTGTCAGGAAAGACATGAAATATTCATCACTTCAAATGGTGTCCATACCGACATTATTTTCCCCGTACACTTAATCGAAAAAAGCCTTTTACGAGCCCTTGATGTGCCAGGTCAGGTCAACTACCTGTCTTTTGGCTGGGGAGACCGCGATTTTTACCTAAAAACACCAACCTGGGATCAATTCAATTTATGGATCGCCTTAAAAGCCGTCTTTTTGAAAGGAAAGACTGTTATTCACGTCACCCAATATTACCGGCCATACGACTCCTGGCAAAGTATCCCCTTATGCGAAACTCAAATCCAGGCCTTAATGAATTACATTAACAATTCTTTCCAAAAAAATGAGGAAGGCCAAATAATAGGTATAGGTCAGACAGGATATGGCAGGAATGACCATTTTTATAATGCTCACGGAAACTTTTCATTTCTGAAAACGTGCAATAACTGGGTCAACCTGGGTTTAAAGGAAGCTGGAGTAAAAACAGCAATATGGTCGCCGTTTACCTTTGGTATCATGCAGCATGTCCGGCAGAAGGAAGTTAGACATTAGCTTTAATGACACAAACTCTCGCACTGTGTTTTGTTGATAAGGTTTATAGGTTGATATAAAACTTATCAACAAAGGAAACGAAAGAGAATCCACAGAAAAAAAATTACTTCTTCTTTTATAAACTATCAATAAACCTTAAGTTGTAGCACAAAATAAAAGAAAGAAATCTGACCAAATATGAATGACAATTTGCTCGATGCCCAAGCATTAAGAAAAACATATACTGCTGCTGAATTTGAAACCATCAACGAAGCGATCCCACAATACCGAAAAGCGATCATCGGACAAGAAAGGGCGGTCAGAGCATTGCGATTTGGGCTGGGTAACCGTGCTCCGGGTTTTAATGTCTACGTTTCCACCAACCAAACGGACGCTAAGTACTCCGTCATTCAGCATTTTCTGAAGGATATGGCAGAACAAGACCCTTTGCCGCCCGATTGGTGCTATGTCAACAATTTTCAAAACCCATATTGTCCCGAAGCACTACGGCTGCCTACTGGCCTTGGCCGGCAATTCAAAAAAGATATGGCCAATTTCATTGACGACGCCGAGGCTGCGCTAATCAAGACCATGAATAGCGATGAATTTTACGAAAAAGTCAATGCCCTTAAGCAAGAACTCACCGAAAAACAACAAAAGCTTTTTAACGAGATCAGACAAAAAGCCGACCAGGAAAACTTCCTTTTAAAGAGAACGCCCGTAGAACTTATTGCGGTCCCCAAAAAAGAAAACCGCCCCTTAACGGAAGAAGAGTTTCAAAAACTCAGCGAAACCGAAAAACAAAGGATCATCAAAAAACAACAGGAATTTCAGGAGATGTTGAACAACCTCGTGAAAAACTCTTTGATCCTCGAGCGGGAAACCCAGGAAAAACTGGCTGAGTTAGAAAAAAATGCGGCCCTTTTTGCTATTGAAGTGCTGCTGGAAAACCTGATGGTAAAATACAAAGACATCGAAGAGGTTCCCGAGTACCTCGATAGTTTGAAAAAAGACATGCTCGAAAACCTACACTTTTTCCTGCAAACCAAACAACAAGGCAGCATGCCTTTTCCCGGAGGTGGCAACGTACAAAAAAAGATGATCCAGCAACGGTATGAAGTCAATGTCCTGGTTGATAATTCAGGTTTGCAGAGCGCTCCGATAATCGTTGAACTCAACCCGACCTATAACAACCTGTTCGGAAAAATCGAAAGAGAATCCGTCATGGGTACTTTGGTCACGGATTTTACCCTTATCCGGGAAGGAGCATTACACCGCGCCAATGGCGGATACCTCATTATTCCGGTAGAAGACCTGTTGCGTGCGCCATTTTCCTGGGACACCCTTAAAAGGGCTTTACGCAACAACCAGGTAGAAGTAGAAGATCCTACCGAAAAACTGGGCTTCATCACCGCAAAAAGCCTTAAACCGGAAGCCATTCCCTTAAACCTGCAGGTCATTCTCGTTGGTCAGCACTATTTATTTCAACTGCTCTACCAACTAGATGATGATTTTAAATCCCTCTTTAAAGTAAAAGCACATTTTGATTCCGTAATGCCCGCTTCTTCGCAGAACCTGGAAGACTTCTGTGGTTATATTTATTGCGTACAAAAAGAAGAGCAATTATTACCCATCAGCAACAGTGCCTTAGCGAAGATCATCGAACAAGGACACCGGCTGGCAGATCACCAGGAAAAAATCACTTCCGAAATGGAAGAAACAGCCGATCTATTACGGGAAGCCAATTTTTATGCTAAACAAACATCAGCCAATGAAATCTCCGAAGAACATATTCGCAAAGCCGTTCAGGAAAAAATACACCGCACCAGTCTGATACACGATAAGATCAAAGAACTGATCGAAAAAGAGATCATCATTATTGATTTGGAAGGGGCGAAAGCGGGGCAAGTGAACGGCCTTTCGGTACTGGACCTGGGAGATATTGCCTTTGGGCGCCCAAGCAAGATAACTGCTACTACCAGCATCGGAAGAGAGGGGATTATTGATATCGAACGGGAAGCAAAGCTGGGCGGGGCGCTCCACACCAAAGGCGTGATGATCTTATCCGGCTTTTTATTCCAAAAGTTTGGTAAAGACAAACCTTTGAACCTATCCATACGCCTCGTTTTTGAGCAAAGTTATAGCGGCGTCGACGGCGATAGTGCTTCGAGTACGGAACTATACGCTATTATTTCGGCTTTGTCCGGCATTCCGATCCGCCAGGATATTGCAGTGACCGGCTCCGTGAATCAGTACGGTAAGATCCAGGCGATCGGCGGGGTCAACGAAAAAATTGAAGGGTACTTTGAAGTTTGCCGGCAAAAAGGGCTCACTGGTAGCCAGGGGGTTCTTATCCCAAAGGCCAACACGATCAACCTGATGCTCAAAGAAGAGGTGGTTGAAGCCGTTGCCAACGGTCAATTCCACATTTGGGCCATCCGTTCGGTAGAGGAAGGTATCGAAATTCTAACAGGCCAAAAAGCAGGTGCGATCTCATGGGATGATACCAGTGGCACACTACAGGTAGAAGAGAATACTGTCTTTGCTAAAGTCAATAAAAGGCTACAACAAATTGCGGATATCTGGCAGAAAAATTCGGGACAACAACCATCCAATGGGTAAGATTCATCCTCCCGGAATGAAAGAACCGGCCCATTGTTGAAATACGGGCCGGCTAATATGTTGTTTGTTAATTTTAAACAATTTAAGCTCTGAAAACTATTGGACTCACTATAAACAAAATGGTTCAATGAGATGGGGAGAGCTTAATGTTTTTGGGGTATTTAGTACTCATCCTCGTTGAATAGGAAATCATCTTTTCGAGGATAATCAGGCCAAATGTCTTCGATACCTTCGTACACTTCGCCCTCATCCTCCATCTGTTGAAGGTTCTCAATTACCTCCAGCGGTGCTCCCGAACGAATGGCGTAATCGATCAATTCATCACGAGTTGCCGGCCAGGGTGCATCCTCTAAATGGTATGCTAATTCTAAAGTCCAATACATAGTTTTAAAAAATAGTTTTCGAAAAAATTTACTTGTGAAAAACAGGGGCGAATATAATTTTTATTTGCAAATCAGTCAAGAGGAAAAATCAAAACCATGTAAATTAGTTAAAGTGCAAAATTTTTCCACTATAAATCATTCATTTATAAATATATTTAAATACCCCTGATAGCATTTCCAATTGGTCAACAAACTCCAGGCCAGTTATGCCTGCAGGATTCCCAATATAAAAATCTCAAAATCAAAACACTGGTTTTCAATCACCTATAAGCATGTAAAATTTCGTAAGCTTTTTCCCGGTATCCTTCTGGGAACTGCCCCATTGCTGTCGAATTGACAGGTCCAGTAGGATCACAAATATAATAAGGGATGCTGTTGTGCATTATATGCTCTCCTCCTATTCCTTCCAGCGCAATGCCAACCGTAACGTGTTCCGGGTAAGCCAATACGACCATCGGAACGTCTAACAAGGCTTTGGCCAACTGAAAGAACAAGGCCGACCTGTCCTCACAATCCGATCGATCATAAATGAATACTTCTTCCGCCGCCATAGGTTTCGATTTTCCGAAAAAAGTATCATCTTTTTCGTAACGAAAGCATGAACGTGTTATATGTAATAAAAGTTTTGTAGTTTCCAAATAAGTTTTGCCTTTCGTAATTTTTTTTAATTCCGGAACCAAGGTTTCCCGCAATAAGGAGGATAATGGAATCTCAAAATAGGCCTTCTCTTCCAAAAGGGGATGATCAGCCAGAATACGACTAACGTTTTTATCCACCACCAAAGGAATACGAATGGAATCTCCCAAGTACTGAAAATTCAAATGATGCACCAGGCTGTCTGCCCTGAGCTGGGGCCATCGTTGCAAATCAAATGAAAATGGCTTCCCCGTATTTCCGTCATTTTCAAGCAAAAAAACCGAATTCACTCGCTCTAAAGTCTGGTCTGAGATCACGGTTAGGTTATAGTATTTTTCGTTGCCCATTACGATGAAAGGCACTTGGTATAGGTCACTTTCCGACACACCGTAGATGTAGAGAGATTCTTCCCAATAGGCAAGCCTTACTTTGTAGTCTAATTGATTTAAATAATAGTACACTAAAAGTTGCTTCTGAAAATAATCCGGCTCGTAAATAGCCTCAATCCCTTGCTCAATCAATTCCAAAAACAAAAAGTCATTTAGTTCCAACCGGGTTCTTGCTGATTCGAAACTTTCTAGCAACCGCCTGGTCTTTTTCTTTTCCATTTGATCCAAAAAACGTTGTATCCGCGGAACATGGATGGCCGTCGGCGGAAAAGCAGGCAGCCCGGCATCAAACTGCAATTCAACCGTCTCGGTATAAAAGTCGATGGTTATACGTTCCTGAGCTTCTGCGCTAACCATTGCCATCATTGTTATTAGAACCAAAAAAGTTTTACTCATACTTCGTCGACTTTTGAATCAAGGTCGGAAAATTTATCTATCAGCAAATACAACCACATTCTCCAATAAAAAAGCTTCGCGGTGATAATAGACTCACCACAAAGAACGCGAAGAGACGCGAAGAAAATTCATATCACTGGGCGGTGAAGAAGTCCTCACTTTCGCTATCCCTTTATTTTCACTCTACTTCCTTCATCGACAACTGCACCCGCTTGCGAGCCATATCGATATCCATCACCTTCACCATCACTTCCTGCCGTAAACTAACCACATCATTTGGGTTTTTGACAAAACGATTCGCCATTTGAGAAATATGCACCAAACCACTCTCCTTGATCCCAATATCGACAAAAGCGCCAAAATTAGTGATATTATTGACAATACCCGGTAATACCATACCAATAGTCAGATCCTCGATACTTTTCACATGCTTGGCAAATTCAAAGGCTTTAGCTTTCCCCCGCGGATCAAGACCGGGTTTTTCCAGCTCTTTCATAATGTCCGTCAACGTAGGCATGCCCACCTCTTGCGTAACGTAGCGTTTCAGGTCGATTGATTTTCTCAGACCGGCGTTGTCGATCAGATCTTTTACGGTGCAATTCAGGTCTTTCGCCATTTTTTCAACAATATGGTAGCTTTCGGGGTGAACAGCCGTATTGGCGAGGGGATTTTTAGCATTGCTGATGCGCAAAAAACCCGCACACTGCTCAAATGCTTTATCACCCAGACGCGAAACTTTTTTTAACTCCGCACGGGAGGAAAAACCACCGTGTTCCTTACGGTATTCCACAATACCTTTGGCTAGGCCAGGTCCCAAGCCGGAAATATACGTGAGTAGTGACTTACTGGCGGTATTGAGATTGGCACCAACGGAGTTCACACAGCTTTCTACCGTACGATCCAGGCTTTCTTTGAGTAAGGACTGATTGACATCATGCTGGTACTGGCCTACGCCAATCGATTTGGCGTCGATCTTCACCAATTCCGCCAGCGGATCCATCAACCGCCGGGCGATCGAAACCGCTCCTCTGACGGTGACATCTTCATTAGGAAATTCTTCTCTTCCAACTTCCGAAGCAGAGTAAATGGACGCACCGCTTTCATTGACCATGAAAACCTCTACTTTTTGCTCCAATGGCAAGCTTTTGCTAAGCGCGAGCGTTTCCCGGCCGGCGGTGCCGTTACCTACTGCTATGGCCTCCACCTGGTATTTTTCTACCAGCTTCATTAACGTAGCTTCGGCCTCATGCGTTTTAGATTGGGGCGGATGCGGGAAAATAGCCGTATGGTAGAGTAAATCTCCGTTCCCGTTCAAGCACACCACTTTACAACCGGTGCGGTAACCAGGGTCGATCCCCAGTACGTTTTTGGAACCAAGGGGGGCTTCCAGCAAGAGCTGCCGTAAATTTTGTACGAACACTTCGATAGCCTCCTGATCCGCCTTTTCCTTTGCCAGATTCCTGAATTCTGTCTCAATGGAAGGCGACAATAGCCTTTTATATCCGTCCTTAATGGCCATTTCCACCTGGCCGGTGGCCGCGCCATTGCCCCGTAAAAAGAGTTTGCTTAATGCGTAGAGCGATTCTTCTTCCTCGGGCCCGATACTAACCCGTAAAAAACCTTCTTCTTCCCCGCGCCGGATTGCTAAATACCGGTGAGAAGGACATTTTTTCAGGGGTTCCTGAAAATCAAAATAGTCGCGGTATTTAGCGCCTTCTTCTTCTTTACCCCGGGCTACCTTTGATTTGATGACCGCCTGGCGACGAAATACCCCCCTGACCTTGTTCCGGGCACGTTCATCTTCGTTGACCCATTCGGCGATGATATCTCTGGCGCCCTGCAACGCCTCTTCTTCGGTAGGTACTTCATCAGTGATAAATTGTCCTATCGCCTCTTCGATACGTTGGTCTTTTTGCAAGTAGATAAGCTGAGCCAATGGTTCCAATCCTTTTTCTTTCGCTACGCTGGCTCTTGTTTTGCGTTTGCGTTTGTAAGGCAGGTAAATATCTTCCAATTCCGTAGAATCATAACATTGCTCTATTCTGTTTTTAAGCTCATCGGTCAGTTTCCCCTGCTCTTCAATGGCGTTGAGAATAGAAGCTTTTCTTTTTTCGAGATCGGTAAGTTTTTGAAATTCCTTTTGAATATCAGCGATTTCAACTTCATCCAGCGATCCGGTTTGCTCTTTACGGTATCTGGCAATAAAGGGAATAGTCGCCCCATCTTCCAGTAAGTGAATGGTATTTTCAACTTTCCGCTGGGGGAGATTAAGCCCTTTGCTGATCAGTTGTAAGTGTTTGGGCGGTATTTGGTTAGTGGTCATGAATTAGTTTTTGTTTAGGAACGGCTGCAATTTCTAAATTATGATGGAAAGAAAAAATGAAATTAAAAAAAGTGAGCGGGATAAATTAAATCACTGAGCAAAACGTATCGATCAATGAAGATAAGAATTCAGATAACTATTAAAAAATTAACAAATAAAACAACTATTGGAAAGTTCCACTATCCGAGTACTTTTTGGGAAAAAATTTTGGCGTATTCCATTCCTGTAATTTTAAAGATTGATTGTCAATAATTTAATACATTAGTGGCCTACTCATTTTAAGATTGCCGTCAAAAAGATTAAAAATTTTAGCGATTTTAATCGGACAACTTTAAATGGTCCATACCTGATTGATATGATACATCCCACTCCACCAACACTAATCGAAAAACTAGGCCCCGAAAAAGTCCTCACCGGCCATGCGGTACACGAACGGTACAGCCATATCTGGCGTACCGATGAGCCTTTGCAAGCACTTGCCGTTGTTTTGCCGAGGTCTACTCAGGATGTTTCTGAGGCACTAAAGATATGTCATGCGCTACAACAACCGGTCGTCGTACACGGTGGATTGACGGGACTCGTCGGCGGTACGGAAGCCGGCCAACAAGAAGTGGTCATTTCCCTGGAAAAAATGAACGCGATTGAGGAAATAGATGCGCAAAGCCGGACGATTACCGTACAGGCAGGCGCTATTCTGGAAAACATCCAACTTGCCGCGAAGGAACACCAACTGTTGTTCCCTTTGAATTTTGGAGCGAAAGGATCGGCGCAGATCGGTGGTATCATTGCTACCAATGCCGGCGGTCTGCGAGTATTCCGGTACGGAATGACCCGCCAACTTGTACTGGGACTCGAAGCCGTAACGGCTGACGGCACGATCATTTCTTCGCTAAAGAAAGTCATCAAAGACAATACCGGGTATGACTTGAAACAATTGTTCATCGGATCGGAAGGTACCCTGGGTATCGTGACCCGGGCGGTGCTTAAATTGGTGGAAATGCCCCGCAGCAGAAATACGGCGCTGGCCGGTTTTCATTCCTACGATCAGGTAGTTGCTTTTTTGAAGTATATGGATGGTGGTCTCGGTGGCACGCTTAGCGGTTTCGAATTGCTGGCCCAAAATACCTACCAGGTTTTGACTTCTCCGCCGGCCCTGATAAAACCACCCCTACCCTATCATCACACCTATTATGTTCTGTTGGAAAGCCTGGGAAGCCTTCCTGAAAAAGATCAACTGCAGCTGCAAGAATTATTAGAAAATGCGCTGGCGCAGCAACTTATCGATGACGCGGTCATGGCGCACAGCGAATCAGAAATTGAGCGCTTCTGGAAGATCCGGGAGGATGTGGACGTAATGGTCTCCCAGTGCAGTAATGATCAGCATTTCGACATTAGTCTGCCTACTTCCCTGATTGGCCACTATATCGACAAGGTAGTACCAAATTTAAAATCCATCCTTCAGGTCCAACATTGCCATGTTTTCGGGCATATTGCCGATGGCAATATCCACCTGGTCGTTTGCAAAAGTGAACAAAGCCAACCATTGATCAACCACATCAATGAGGCCGTTTACCAACTTCTACCAGCTATGGGTGGTTCTGTTTCTGCTGAACACGGCATTGGTATCGATAAAAAACCCTACCTCCATCTATCACGATCTGCTGCCGAACTCCGTTTAATGCGTTTGCTTAAACAAACCATGGATCCTCACGGAATATTGAACCGGGGCAAGGTGGTTGATATTTAGGTACTTACCTGGTTATCCTGTTAAGTTGTTTAATTCTGCTTTGTCACTTTGAAGGTAATTTTTAGCAATAGACTTGTCTAATGAATATTTCAACTCACTTTTGATTTGATGTGGTCCAATCAAGCTAAAAAAAGGAGAATACTCCAAGAATGAAATTACAAGCTGCGACGTAAGGCACTTACTTTAAGGAGACTACTTCGAGTAGCCTCCTTAATTAGGATGATCGCAGAACTCAATTACCCATCACGAAAACGCAAAGAACAGCGAAGAGAAATAAAATAACCTTAGCGTCCTTGGCAGTGAAAGCTAACCCGCAAAGAACCGATGAGTGGATTCATAACCGCTTTTCTGCGTCTTCTTACCGGTAAACCAATAAGTAAGGCCTTGTCCCATAGGACACGGAGTTTTTCACAGGCGGCGCCCCCAAGTTTAATGATCATCACACCTAAACCTGGCGTCGCTCTTTCTTAAGGCCTGATGATCGTTCCGTCTCTTTTCCGCAGTTGAGTCCAGTTATTCAATTGTTGCTCCGGTAACGGAAATTTAGCTGCCACTTCCTCGTTGACATCCACTCCTAGTCCGGGAGCTTCGTTAACGTACATATAGCCATTCTCGACGTAAGGAGCGCCCGGAAAAATTTCCTGTAGCCGATCAGAAAAGTTCACCGCTTCCTGGATACCAAAATTCCAGATGGCAAAATCGATGTGGGCATTGGCAGCGTGGCCTACCGGCGATACATCGCCCGGGCCGTGCCAGGCAGTCCGGATATTGAAAAACTCTCCCAGTCGTGCTACTTTCATAGCGGGCGTGATCCCTCCAATTTGCGAAATGTGGATACGGATGAAGTCGAATAGTTGATCTTTCATCGGATCTACCCATTCGTGTGGACTGTTGTACAATTCTCCCATTGCGATCGGGACAGTCGTCTGTTGACGTAGCAATTTGAAGTAACGGTTGTTCTCCGGAGAGAAAGGATCTTCAATGAAGAAGGGACGATAAGGCTCCAATTGCTTGATCAGGTTGATCGCTTCCATGGGTTGAATACGTTCGTGAATATCGTGTAACAGTTCAACCTTTTCGCCACATTGTTCCCTTACGGTTTTAAACATATCCACCACGCTTTTGGTGTAAACCACGGAATCCATATAGTTGTCATTGGGCATACCGAATCCCGCCTTTTTAAAATCCGGCTCTTCGACGCTAGGGGTATCACCATAACCACCGAGTAATTGGCTGGCACCGTAGCCCCCCATTTGGATGCGAACGTGCCGAAAACCTTTGTCCATGAACTGTTTGACGCTTTCGGCTACTTTTTCCGGGCTATTTCCGCTGGCATGCGCGTAACAATCCACAGCAAACCGGCACTTACCACCTAACAATTGATAAACCGGCATATTTGCCCGTTTGCCCTTGATGTCCCATAAAGCCTGATCCAGTCCGCTCAGCGCATTGTTTAACACCGGCCCGTTCCGCCAGTAAGAACTTTGGTAAGTAGCCTGCCACAGGTCTTCAATATTATCGACGTCCCTGCCTTTACAAAAATCATTCAGGTACTTGTCGATCGCCGCTACAACAGCGTGGGCCCGTTGCCGGAAGGTTGCACAACCGATACCGTAAAGTCCGGGTTCACTGGTTTCTACTTTCACAACGATCAGTTCAATACCGTGCGGACAGGTGGCAATAGCCTTGACGTTGGTGATCTTTAAGGGCGGTAGTGCGCGGGTAGCCTGCTCATAATTTTGAGCTGCAGCAGCATTTGGAAAACCCGCAACGGATAAGCCGGTCGCAAAGGTGCCGATCCCTAATTTTTTCAATAAAGTCCTTCTCTTGATGTTTTGATGTGTCATGATTCCAGGTATTTGATTATTAGAATTCTAAAAAATATACATTAAATTGGACTCCAGATAAACTTTGAACCTTAAAATAAACTGAATATGAGCAAAATATTAGTTACCGGTGCCACCGGAAATATCGGGTCTTCCGTAGTTCAGGCACTTTCTGCTAAAGGTGTTGATTTTGCAGCTTTCGTCAGAAACCCCGAAAAAGCCGAAAAACTGCGTCAAGAAGGTGTGGAAGTCATGATGGGTGACTTTACAGATATTGCTTCTCTTCAAAAAGCCTTGTCGGGGGTGGATAAAGTTTTTTTAGTTGCTCCTCCCGTTGAAAATATGAGTGATCTTGAAAAGCAAGTAATTGATGCCTGTAAATCAACAGGAGTGCGACACATCGTAAAGGTATCCGCCATTGGTGCCAGTGCCGAAGCGCCGGTCAAATTAGGCCGGCACCACGCAGCCGTAGAACAATATCTAAAAGATTCCGGCATAGGGTATACCATTTTGCAGCCCCACAGTTTCATGCAGAATATATTAGGTAGCCTGGCCACCATTCACAGTCAAGGAACAATTTACGGATCAATGGGAGATGGAACGTACCCTCCGGTCGACACCCGGGACATTGGAGCTATCGCGGGGCAGATACTAATAGATGAGGGCCACGAAGGAAAGACTTACCCCATTACCGGACCGGAAAAGATCTCTTACCATGATATTGCGCGGATCATCGGAGAAGCCATCGGAAAGGAAGTGAACTACGTAGCGCTGGACAATGAAAGTATGCGCCAGGCATTGTACGGTGCAGGCATGCCCCACTGGCTGGCTGATGACCTTATCCAGTTGAATGAATTCTGGAAAAATGGTATGGGGACGAAAGTATACGATACTACCGAGAAGATATTGGGCCGCAAGGGTAAATCTTTTAAAGCGTTTGTAGCAGATCATTTGTTTCTTTTTAAAGGCGAATAAGTAAACAACGAAAGCATGAATAAAACAACGAAAAACCCCAGTCTGTCCTACCCTATTTTACCGGCCCTATTGGGAATGCTGGTCATGACTTTCTTGTTCTTGAGTTGTGAAATACAAACCGCCCCGATCAGCCGGAATAGGTTGGGGCAAATGTTGGAAAACCAGGATATAGAGCGATTGGCAGTCATGGATGGGAAGGTTGCTCATATTTATATCAAAGCAGAAAAGCTAGGGACCGCACCCTACCAAGACCTGTCTGGCAGCACCGGCAGTCCGCATTACAAGTACGTCATCGGTTCATTAGATAACTTCTTTAACTTTATAGCTGACCAGCAAACGGCTGCCGGCATCCCGGAGCAAAATCAGGTCTTCCCGGAAATGATAAATCAACAATCCTGGCTGCCTTTAATTCTGAATTGGTTGTTACCTCCGTTGATCATTTTGTTACTCATACTGGCGGCCACGAGATTTGCGTCCATGCTGGTTGAAAGAAGGCAAAAACTATCGAATGGACCTGCCCCAAAAACGGTCCGCGCTCAAAGATGGATGCCCAACCAGAGATATTTGATTACTATTGACCTCAAAGACGACATTAAAATGCCCTTGTATCAGTATCTGCTTTTATTCAGGCCGTACATCAGGCAGAAAAAGGGCAAGGAGATCAATTACGATATTATCCATACACAATCCGGCATAGACCTCTCTTTCCAGATCAATGATCCAGCAGCAATTGCAACCCTTAATGATTGGTATGCAGAATATATGGGGCATTTAGGGAATGGAAACACTGATCCCTCCAACCTGCAAACACTCACGGAGGAAGATATCCTGGCGGCCAAGAAAAAGATTGAAGCTTCGGTTAAAAGATAGGGACTTCTAATTACCCCTGATTTTTATCACATCTGAAGGGCTGATTTCAGTTAGGATTATCCATCAATAATCTCTATATTTTCGCTTTGTTTGTATACTAGACTTTTGACGCTAGACTCTAGAAGTTAGACTAAAAATTCTAACTAAT
>CAZHNG010000198.1:0-12736 GCA_964533785.1 uncultured Saprospiraceae bacterium
GCATAAAATTTGCCTCGCTTTCGCTCGTTCATGACCCACCGAACAAGTCTATTGATTTAATTCTGAAAAAGTCTATGTATTCGTATTGTTGGTGTCTATTTGCATGGACAATTACTTTTGTGCCACAGTTTCGTTTATAAAGTTTATGGGTTAATTTGTTTTTAGGAACTTTACAAACTGCCTTCTGAAAAGAAATCGCCGGGTCTCAACAAAATTCAAACCATAAATTTATTACAATACGTTTGTTGATTAGTGACACCAACTTTTCTCATTCCTCAATTCTCATTTTTCCCTTCTCTTCTCTCCTTCCTCAATTTCACCCGCCTTTCACCGTGAAGATCGTGGGGTAGCCTTGGTCGCCCGCGAAATCGGTGTTTGAATTTTTCCAGCTTTTCTATCTGCTCGGGTTCCAGGTGTAGTTTGAGTTCTTCGTGCATTGCTTCGATGGTATTTCTTCTTTCCATACGGCTGGCATGGTGTATTTCTTCAATCTTTTCGGCGTATTGCTGGATAATGGGCACCAACACTTGCTTTTGCTCTTCATCATCGGCCGCATCGATCACGCTCAATAAATGTCGTTGGAACCCCTCCTTGAGACCAATGGAGGCGATTTCTTTTACCCGGACCATGGTCATTCGCTGATGGGTGAAGAAGCCGGCAAAAAAACCGATCAACACCAATCCGATCATAGCCAATACTGTTTTTAAATAATCCATTTGAATTCGATTATTATTTATATTCTTTAATATTTACGTCAAAACACCTCATCATTCCTTATTGATACCAAACCAAGTAGGAATAAGCTTCCTCAGGTGTCACATCCTGAATGCCTACCAGTGCATCCATGTCAATGCTCCCTTGCGTATAATAAATATGCAGTAACAGCGCTAGTAAGATCAAGAAGCAGGCAGCAGCTACTTTGGGGAATAACTGTACAATGGTAACATTTTGCTTATTAGGCTCTTCCGCTTCCTGAAGATTGGACATCAACCTATCCGAAAAAGTCGGATCTTCCGCAACACTAAAAAAGGTCAATTGATCGCGCATAGCCATCAGCTCCTTTTTTTCCTCCACTAACCAGGGATAACTGCTCAACGCTTCCTCCAACATTTGAGCCGACCGTGCATCCAATTCTTCATCAAAAGAACGGATCAATAATATTTTCAATGCTTCTTTATTCATTATCCGTCAGAATTTCTTTGAGTTTTAGCTGGGCTCTTGCCAACCGGGAAGCAACCGTTCCCTGCGGGATCCCTAAGATATCAGCTGTTTCCTGAACCGAATATCCTTCAATTAGTCGTAAAATCACGACGGTCCGGAATTCTACCGGTAGTCTTTGCAAGGCATATTCAATACCTTCCTGAAGATCATACCGGCTGAGGTCTGCGCTTTTATCTGCTACTTGCAACGGTTGTCTTGCCAGGTCTTCTTGCCCGGCGGCTTTCCAAAACAAGGAAATTATTTTTCCTTGTTTCTTCTTACGCCGTTTCAATTCGTTTAGGCATAAATTTATGGCAATCCTGGTTAAGTAAGTAGACAGTTGAGCGTCAGCCCTGAAGTTCTTCATCGATTTATAAAATCGGATAAAAACCTCCTGTGCTACATCATCTGCTTCAGAAGTATCGCCTAACATTCCCAGAACAGTATTCCTCACCCGCTGTTGGTGCCGTTCTACCAAACAGCGAAAAGCGTCTTGCTTTCCTCTTTTGGCCTCGGTGATCAAGTCTGTATCCGATATAGCAAACAATACTTCCGGTTTTATAGATTTTTCCATTTAGACATAGGTAACGGCTGATTATTTCCCCATAAAAGAAAAGAAAAATGTTAAAAAATTGTGAAAGTATTCAGGTTGTTTTTGATAAATTCGCAAGACATGAACAAGAAATACCTTCCCATCCTTTCGGTCAATTTTATTGGTGTTTTAGGATACAGTATTGTGCTTCCCATTTTAATTTACTTAGTCGAAAAAATGGGGGGTAATGCTTGGATGTATGGATTAATGGGCTCTGTATATCCTGCATTTCAGTTAATTGGCTCTCCCTGGTTAGGCCGCTTATCCGATCAGATCGGAAGGAAAAGAGTGCTATTACTAAGCCAGGCCGGTACTTTCGGAGCGTGGCTGTTGTTTATCTTTGCTTTATACCTTCCTACGGATGTCATTCTTTGGCAAAGCAATAGCAATACCGCAGAGGTTGTAACGCTGACCCTTCCCTTATTGCTATTGTTTGTCGCTCGCGCACTGGATGGATTTACCGGTGGAAACATTTCGGTAGCCAATGCCTACATGGCAGATATTTCTACTGAGGAAGACCGGAATGAAAATTTTGGTAAAATGAGCGCAGCGATGAGCTTGGCTTTTGTCCTGGGTCCGGCTCTTGCCGGCGTATTGAGTACTACTTCCCTGCAAGAACTTTTGCCCGTCCTTATCGCAGCAACCATTTCTTTGGTAACCTTACTTATGATACAGGGTTGGTTACGGGAAACCAACCCTTGTTTAGAAAGAGTAAATGAAAAAAACCGGCTGTCCAGTAGATTTTTTGGCCTCGCCCACAATGATTGCAGTACTCAGATGGTCAGTAAAGTTTCCCTTAAGGACTTGCTGCAAGTCAAGGACCTGTCGCTCATGCTATTTTTGTATTTTCTGATTTTTCTTTCGTTCAGCCTGTTTTACGCAGGATTCCCGATTTACGCAAGCAATGTACTAGGATGGACAGCCAGAGAACTGGGCGGTTATCTTGCCATTTCCAGTGTGATCATGTTTGTAGTTAATACCTATGGCATAAAGATCCTGAACCGGTGGACCAGCACGCGCAACCTGATCCTTTTCGGTAGTCTTTTCCTGGCAGTAAGCTATTTACTCTTGCCTTTTCAAAATACCTTTGCCTTAGTATTAGCCAATATATTCTTATCTGTTGGCAACGGTATCATGTGGCCAAGTTTTCTGGCAAACCTGACGGCAAAAAGCCCCAAACCACTCATCGGTAGTGTTATGGGCTGGGGCAACAGCATGGGCAGTATGGGCAGCATCCTCGGCTTGATCGTAGGGGGGTATCTCTTTGGTCTAATCCAGGCCAAGGTATTTTTCATAGGCGGGGTCTTATTTTTACTTTTCACCATAGTAGTGCTACTCTTTTTCAAGCCAGCAAAATCCGCCTCCATTGAATTAGCCAAATCTCCGTAAGTAAGTAAGTAAGACTGTAGATTCTAGACGCTAGAAGCTAGACTGCAAGAGATCGAGGCCTAGTCCTGACGGTACCGCCAGGAGTGTGTGCGCTTTCAGTAATCTAATTCTGCTCTATTACTTAATGATGGTTTTATTGTTTTGTCATTACTAAGGTAATTGGAGCGAATTTCCTTATCTTGTCCAACCTATTTTCGTAAAACCCCCAACTCGTTTAACTCGTCAAAGTATGAAATACCAACTTCTCTTCCTTTTGTCAATTTTCCTTTTACTGGCGTGCCAGTCCAGTTCTAATTTATCCGATCCGAATGAAGAAGAATGGGTTTCCTTATTCAACGGAAAAGACCTGACCGGTTGGGACATCAAAATTGCCGGATATCCCCTCAACGAAAATTATAACGAAACTTTTGTAATAGAGGATAGCATGATCCGTATACGTTACGATCGATACGAAGAGTTCAATGACGCTTTTGGACATCTGTATTACAAGGAACCTTTCTCCCATTATAAACTTCAGTTTGACTACCGTTTCGTAGGAGAGCAATTGAAAGGTGGCGCTAGCTGGAATGTCAGGAATAGTGGTATTATGCTGCATTCCCAATCGGCGGCAAGTAACGAACCGAAACAAGGGTTTCCGGTTTCGGTTGAATTGCAGCTCTTAGGCGGACTGGGAAAGGGAGAACGCACCACCGCTAACGTCTGTACCCCTGGAACCGCGGTAGTCATGGGAGATACCGTGAATTATCAACATTGTATCAACTCCAGTTCTAAAACTTATCACGGCGACCAATGGGTACATGCCGAAGCGGTTGTACTAGGTGGCGAGTCGATGACTTTTATCGTTGAAGGAGATACCGTTTTAACTTTCCAGAAGCCGCAGATCGGCGGTGGTTTTTTGAGTGAACAATACCAGGGGAAAGATTGGGATCAAATGGGTATTATCCGCGATAAAGATAAATGGATCGCCCAAAAAGGGACCATCTTGACCGAAGGTTATATCGCTTTACAAGCCGAAAGCCACCCTATTGATTTCAAAAATATTAAACTCCTGGATCTTTGCGGTTGCACGGATCCCGAAGCAAAGAACTATAAATCCTATTACGTTTGTGATAAACCAGAAACGTGTAAATACTAAAACTCCACTTCAATTATTGAATGATGAACGAAAGACGGGAATTTCTAAGACAATTAGCGATGATCACCGGTAGTTTTATGCTGCCTGTTACCGGATGAGCCAGTTTAAAAGCAGATAAATGGGGTAGTCTGTTGCCGCAAAGGCTTCTCGGGAAAACGGGTGAAAAAGTGACCATGCTGGGTTTAGGTGGCTATCATGTTGGCTGGACGACCGAAAGAGATGCCCAGGAAGTGATCGAAACGGCGATGGCCGGAGGGATCCGGTTTTTTGATAACGCGGAATCCTACGACAATGGCGGCAGTGAAATACGTTACGGCAAATACCTTGTCCCTAAATACCGGGACGAGGCGTTCATCATGACCAAAACCACGGCTAGAGATCACACTACTGCAAAAAAACACTTAGAGGAATCACTGAGTAGATTAAAATGCGACTATATCGATTTGTGGCAGGTACATTCTCTTCAAACACCGAAGGATGTGGATAATCGGATTAAAAATGAAGTGTTAGAGGTTTTTGCAAAGGCAAAAGCAGAAGGCAAGGTCAGGCATATTGGCTTTACCGGACACCAAAACCCTTTTGCGCACAAGCATATGCTGGAGCAAACCAAGGACAATGATATTTTTGAAACGGTACAAATGCCTATCAATGCTATAGATTCTCACTTTCATAGCTTCATTAAAAACGTTTTGCCCCTGGCACTAGAGCGTAATTTTGGCATCTTGGCAATGAAAACCCTTTCGGATGGCCGGTTCTTTGAAAAGAAAATGCGATTAAAAGAAGTGCAGTGGGAAAGCAGGGATCCTTTAATACCCAACTACCTATCGGTGCAGGAAGCGCTGTATTTTGTTTGGTCTCTTCCAGTAGGTGTACTAATAACCGGAGCAGAAAACAAAACACTACTGCAGGAAAAAATAGAGTTGGCCAATAACTTCTCGGCGTTTTCGGAAGGTGAAAGGATTGCGATCATTGAAAAGGCTTTTGAAAAGGCTGGAAATGAGGTAGAATACTACAAAAAACTGGGATAAAAGAATTTTACGGTTTCATTTCTTTGTGAATTAGAAAAAACACTATTATTACAAGGTCAAAATCAAAGCGATGAAGAGAAGACAAGCTATCCAAAATATTGCTATTATTTCTTCGAGTTTAGCCCTCATGCCGGCGTGTAATTTTGTTGATGAGCCCGTTTTTGAGAACGTACCGCTCGAGCCTGATGAAAGTAAATTACTTAAATGGCTAACCGAGGCCATCTTACCTAAGGATGGAGAACCGCAAATTACGACCCCCGAACCCACCTATCAGTTTGTACTAAGCATGATCAACGATTGTTTCGATCCGGAGGATATTCAAAAGTATCTAACCGGGTTAAAGCTTTTTTACCAATACATTAAGGATGAATACCAAATGTTCTACAGCGGATTAAATCCTGAGCAACATATTTTACTCTTCACGGAAGTCAGTAAATCCGAAATGCTCCCGGAAAGCTTGCAGTACTTTTTGAATACCACCAAACAATTGACCGTTCGGCATTTCACTACTTCCGAATATTTTCTGAAAAACCATCTTGATTTTGAATTTGTCCCCGGCCGTTATAATGGCTGTGTACCTTTAGCTTTATAATATCTGAATCAATAAATATTCTGAAGAAAACTATTTACAGACTTTTGTTGAAAGTTCACACCCGCCCCCTTAATCTCGATTCTCCAACAGTCTAGCGTCTTAAAAACTTTAAAATGTCTCAAAATACATCCCACAATTTCGATGCAATAGTCATTGGCGCCGGTATGAGTGGCGGTTGGGCCGCCAAAGAATTCTGTGATAAAGGCGCCAAAACCTTACTCTTGGAAAGAGGTCGCAACGTAGAACACAATATCGACTACCCGACCACTAATATGCAGCCCTGGGAGTTCGCGCACCGTGGCCAGGTACCTTTTCACATCCGGGAAGCCAATCCTGTTATCAGTCGTTGTTATGCCTTCCGGGAAGATGCGATGCACTTTTTTGTAAAAGACACGGATCACCCCTACGTACAGGAAAAGCCTTTCGATTGGATCAGGGGCTACCAGGTGGGCGGCAAATCCATTATGTGGGCGCGCCAGGTGCAACGCTGGAGTGATTACGACTTCGAAGGCCCAGCGCGGGATGGTTTTGCCGTGGACTGGCCCATTCGCTACAAAGATCTGGCGGAATGGTATACTTATGTGGAAGGTTTTATCGGGGTAAGTGGTCATAAAGATGGTCTGGATGTATTGCCCGACGGCGATTTTCTCAAACCCTGGGAGTTGAACTGTGTAGAGGAATATTTCAAGCAATTCATCAAAGATAATTACGACGACCGGCACGTCATTTACGCCCGTTGCGCCCATATTACCGAGGAGCGGCCCATTTTTAAAGAGCAAGGACGGGGGTTGTGTCAATCCCGTAATATTTGTCAACGCGGGTGTCCCTTCGGCGGTTATTTTAATGCCAACTCTACCCTCATCCCCTGGGCGATGAAAACGGGCAATCTTACGCTCAAGCCCCATTCCGTCGTTCATTCCATTATCTACGATGAAGAAGAACAGAAAGCAGTCGGAGTCAGAGTAGTCGACGCTAATACCAAAGTAACTACTGAATACTTTGCCAAAGTGATCTTTGTCAATGCTGCTGCTTTGAATACCAATCTCATCCTGTTAAATTCCAAATCAAAGCGCTTCCCCAATGGACTGGGTAATGATAATGGCTTATTAGGTAAATACGTTGCTTTTCATAACTACCGGGGTAAGATCAGCGCTATTCACGAGGGGCATCACCATTTTACAACGGATGGTAAACGGCCTACCAGCGCTTATTTCCCGCGCTTTCGTAATGTCTACCGCCAGGAGACTGACTTTCTGCGGGGTTACGCTGCCGGCTTTGGCGCTCGCCCAATGATCCCGGTTGAAGATGAAGGTTTTGGCTATGAATTAAGAAACAATTTACTCGATACCAGGAAAAACGGAGTATGGCGGGTCAACTCCCACATGATGGGAGAAACGATACCTAAAGCCGGCAACTACGTAAGCCTGGATCCCGAACAAAAGGACGAATGGGGCATCCCATTACTCAACATCAATATCGATTATGACGATAATGATGAAAAAATGCTAAAGGATTTCTTCGAACAATTTGAGGAAATGTATCAGAAAGCAGGATTTACCAATATTCAAACCCGGGATACCAAGCAAGCACCGGGACTAGATATTCACGAGATGGGAGGGGTGCGCATGGGTAATAATCCTGAAACTTCCCTTTTGGATAAGTGGAATCGGCTGCACGCTTGTAAGAATGTCTTTGTGACCGATGGCGCCTGTATGACCTCCACTTCTACACAAAATCCCTCTTTAACGTTTATGGCTTTAACGGCCAGGGCGGCTAATTTTGCGATTGAGCAAATGAAGCAAAATGAAATTTAGATTAGGGTCAGAAAATGTTTTTGGAAGCTCTTCCGAATAAATCCGGAGGAGCTTCCATATTATCGTGTACTAGTGGTTCCGACCAGAGTCTCGGGTTATAAATTGTTTGGTGGGTACTATTTTACTTTTCAGGATCAACATTCATCGTACAGGTAGTACAGCCGGTGCAATAGTAGACACAATTCCCAAGTATACATTTTCTTGATTTTATGCACGTACATCCATCACTACCCGTACAGGTAACCGTGGGGCCGCTTCTTAATTCTATAAGTTGGTCTTCTTTTTCATCTTCAAAACTGGGGACTAATAAAGAAAACTGGACACCTAAATACTGCACGTGTAAGTATTCGACATTGGAGCCGTATTTGTCAATTAACTCCTCTGTTGTTTCAATATTTTGGCTGCCATATATAAAATCATAGTGTTCTTTGACCTTGTTATAAGCTATTCTTTCGAAGAAAGCCTCATATCCCATTTCTGTAAGATAACCAGTTGGTGTTTCCGCAGCTGTCACCAGCGCATCGTTACTTTCGTCTATAACTCCAATGAAATTTTCATTACCCTCGCTTCTTTTTCCCGTACAGCTACCGCTACAAGTACTCTGCAAGCAGCCATAACCGGTATTTTCGTTCCAAAAAACCGTGCAAGATCCTGTTTTAGAGCAAGTACAAGAATAACTTCCCGATGAACGAAGCACAATTTCATCATCAGCTGTCAGCACTAAAAACTTTAATCCTTTCGGCAAGGTGAAATCAATCCTAGCATCCGATACTTGTTTTACTCTTGTTCCTTTAGGTAAAATCAAATCATCAATAAACCTGTTTTCTTCAAGCACTTCAACTTTTTCTATTGATGGAAGGACATCCTCCAACTTATTACAACTCCAAAAAGCGGTAAGAACAAAAAGAATAATGCTTAAAATGATTGTAAATTGTTTCATTTTTCATCTTTTTGATCATTAAATTTATTTTACTTGTAATTTATTTATTTTTTCTGTTAAATCCAAAAAACCCCGTAAAATAAACTTTTGATCCTGGGAAAATAGACAAAGATTCTTTTTGCGTATATAAATAAAGCCCTGTTTGGTTATATAAGACAACTAGTGCAGTTCAGAAGTCTAGTTTTAAGCGAAGGAGGTCAAAAAAAATAGTCGATGTCTTTATCATAATCTCCAGCCAATATTACTTTTACAGAAAATTCCATTCGATATGAAAAATCAACTTCAACTTTTATCAATTTTAGCCTTCGTATTCGGTGCATTATCAATGAACGCACAAATTGGTGTTGGCGCCAAAGCACCCCTTGATGCAGAAGTATTGCTAGACGGGAGTCGACAAATGTTACAAGCCAAATGGACTTACTGGGAAGGTCCGCGATTTTCGGCCCGGCACCCGATCAAATGGCAGGTGGTCAAAGATCCCGTAAACGCCGGCACCTGCGTAAACAGTAACGACCCGGCTGCAGCCGGTGGCAAATATGGTACGGCAGACATTGTTACCAAGAAAAAATACCGTGACTTTCGTCTTCACGTCGAGTTTTTGGTAGCCAATGAAGGTGGTAACAGTGGGGTATATCTGCAGAATCGCTACGAAATCCAGGTCTTGGATGGGGACTCCACCAAACACGGAATGGCAGCGGTGATCAATGAAACTGAATCCCCTTATTTTGCTTATTACGGTGTGGGGCAGTGGAATGCCTACGACATCGTTTTCCGTGCTGCCCGTTTTGAAAACGGCGAAAGAACCGAAAAGGCAATGGTCACCCTCTATTTCAATGGGGTAAAAGTCCATACCAACCAGGAAATCAATAAGGTTTGGGGTGGTCCCAATTCTGGCCTGGACGGCGGCAATGACAATGGTTTCGGTATAACTGACACTCCCGGTGGTCTTAAATTACAGGCTGAAGGTCACAATGTACTGTACCGGAATATCTGGATCAAAGAATTAGATTTGCGGGAGGCCGATACGGACTTTTAGCAGGTTTTGGACCTCATCCAATGAGGCTGTCTCATAAGTCTATTTGTTACCACATAGTCACATAAGAATTTTCACAGTAGTACACATAAGGAGTTGATGGTCAACAGTTCTGATGTGTTCTATGTGTTTCTTCTAATGTAACTATCACAGCCTGAGGCAAACCCTACGTGGTGTGGTAGTGAAACTACCCCGATCCCCGATCTTTGCAGTCTCCAGACTGCAAAGCTATATCTTATGGTCTCAGACCATCAAAACAACAAGAGTCCTCTGTTCAACAAAATTGAAACATCAGCCAATGTTTATTATGTTGATGAAAAATATTGGCATGGGCAAAAAATATACATCTCTTGGTTCCTTATTACAGGGTATTAAATTTACCAACAGTGAATACTATTCTTCACCTTCTTCCTTCACCATTTCCATTGCTTTCATTACCTGCCGGTAAAATTTAAGGCTTTTCTCCTCCAGTAAACTATCATCCACCTCTACGGTTTGTAGAATATCCAATAGGCAATTGATGCGTCCTTCGGTATCATAGAACTTATTGATAATAGCAATTTTTTTGTCCTTCACGATGCAATAACCCGCATTGAAATTGCCCTTTTCGTAGCGAACAGTATATTGCAGCACCTCAAAAAGAGATTCTAATTTTTTCAGGTTATGTTTCGTATAATTGAGCATACTTGCACTTATTTTGGCTGAAAATAGATATATGACTATAAAAACGTCCTTTTCTGTATCGCAGTTTTATTTGTCCCTCGCTTTTCTGTTGCTATTGGTGTGGACGGAAAACTGCCAGGCACAACGATTCAAAGGAGGACTGGTGGGCGGTTTTAACTTCTCCCAGATCGATGGTGATGATATGGTCGGCTACCATCGCTTTGGATTGAACGGTGGCGGTTACGTTTCTGCTATCCTCAGCGAACGCTGGCAACTCAGTACAGAACTCCTTTTTTCCCAAAGAGGCAGCAGGCTAAGCGCAACGGAACCCATCAATGGTCGCTACGATCGCATCAAATTAGACCTCCTCGAAGTACCCGTGCTCCTGAATTTTGTCGAATGGAAGTTTCATGTTCAAGCCGGTGTCTCCTACGGTAGAGTCTTCAACGCCCAGATCGTTGAACTTAGCGGCCTGGATGTTACGGACGAAATCGAACTGAATGAGAACGTTTTTTCCCTCGTACTCGGTGCTACTTTCTTTTTCACCGAAAAATGGGGAGCGAATTTCCAGTGGAGTAGGGCCTTTTCTGACCTGCAAGCGGACGAAGGGAACCAGGACTGGTACAGCAAAGGTATTAGCATCCGGGCATTATATCTGTTGAATTAAACTGGTACAGTGGAATTCATTCCGCTGCTTATCCACCGAACAGTCTTCTGTTCGGAAGGATGCTGTCTCGACCTTGGTTACAATTTCTCAGCAACTACTCTATTTCATTTCAACCGATATTCCCTTTATTTCCAGGCTATCAGTCAATTTCATTTCTTGCGTCAACCGCAGGGTCAATTCCGAAATTCCATCTGGCAAAACTACGCCCTCCACCGATGCGCTCCCCCATTCCTTTTCATAGACTTCCCCCCTTTTGATGCGATCCGGACTGGGCAACCGTTCCGGGTAATGTGGCTGGGTAAGGGCAACCGGATATTCATTTTCTCCCGCAGATAAGAATAATTCAACCGGTGCTTTACTCGCGTAATGGACTTTCACCTCATAAATGCCCTCTTTTTTTACTTCAATCTCCCAGGCCATTCTATCCTTAGGCGTTCGCCAATTGACCGCATAATCATTCGCCCAGCCCATATTACCGTGAAATTTAATATTTCCGGAGAGGCTAGCCTCCGGAGCGGGTAAGTGAACAACAGGGCATTCTTCATAGCCTACAGGAATGGGCGGCACCTTTAAACCGTCTTTAGTCACCTCTTTTAGCCAATCTTCGTAAACGGCCCGTAAACTATCCCCCAACGCCAAGTATTCAGCAGCAATGTCATTTTTTTGACCGGGGTCTTTCCGCATATCATAGAGCGTATGCTTTCCGTCATTGTCAATAACCAGGCGGTATTGACGGGTTCTGATCGAGCCCCGTTTGGGAGGTAAAGTCCCTTCCGTGAAAGCAGTGAAAATCGGGCGTTCTTCCCACGATGAGCTTTCCGTTTCCCATAGTGGGCTCAAATTTTTCCCATCCAACTGAAGATCATTGGGTAGTTCAACCCCACACAAATGGGCCAACGTTGGTAATAGGTCAATATGCGCAGCTAACGCTTCGATTTCCTTATCCTGTGGAAGATGACCGGGCCAGCTCATAAAGCAAGGCACCCTGATGCCACCTTCATCAACCCAGCCTTTGCGGCCTTTCATACCACCGTTGTAACGCCAACCATTGGGGCCGTTATCCGTCAGAAAAATGACGATCGTTTCATTGGTTAATTTCAGGTTTTCCAGGCTTTGCAAAAGCCGCCCGAAATTGTCATCAATATTCTCGCACATGCCATGTACCGCCGCATTTTTATCGGTCAAGCCCATGGATTTATATTTGTTAAAATATTTGTCCGGTACTTGAAAGGGGCCGTGGGGCGTGTTGTAAGGAACATAACAAAAGAATGGTTCAGCTTGATGTTCCTTCATAAAGGCGATCGCCTTATCGGTCAGGACGTTGGGAAGATAGCCTTCGGACCGTACTTCGGCTTGATTATGAGTGAGTTTGGTGTCAAAATAGTTATTCCAATGCCCCGCTTTAAAACCATAAAATTCATCAAAACCTTGACCGATAGGATCATTGGGGTACTGTTCTCCATTGTGCCACTTACCAAAGATGCCAGTAGCATAGCCGGCTTGTTTAAAGGTTTCCGCCAATGTCGTTTCTTCGCTGCGCATTACTTCTTTACGGTGCGTGACCCAGGTAGTGCCTGTTCGTAGGTGGTAGCGCCCGGTCAAAAGGCTGGCGCGCGTGGGTGCACATACGGGGTTTACATAGAATCGATTGAACCGGAGACCGCTGCGGGCAAATTCATCCAG
>CAZHNG010000199.1:0-12725 GCA_964533785.1 uncultured Saprospiraceae bacterium
TGAATATCAGCGTTTTGTTGTCTAAAATCTAGCGTCTAGCGTCAAAAGTCCAATTGAGTACCAAGTTATTAAATATAATCAGCACTTCTGCCAAATATTCTGTATTCAAAATTTCATCAACCGAATTAATGCTTCCCATTTTCCAATACCACCATCCTTGCGGTCATCTCCTACCGGATTGCCGTGGAATATCCATACACCCCGCATAGGTTGGCTTAGGTGTTCGGGCAAATCTACGTTGTAGCCGAATCCTTCCATGTTGGATTGGCCGCCCAGGTAGAAAAGTAGAAAGGTGTCTTTTACCTGGCAGTGTGCAAAAATGGGTAGTAGGCTAATAAAGATTGGAAATATTCTTTTGATCACAATCGATTGATTTGCATAAAAAGAATCTTTTGATAGAATCTTACGGGGCGCGGAATAAATTCCACGCTACAAGTGAAAGTTCCAATCCCCTCTATAAGTCCGTTTCACGAAACGGTTAGCGGGTTCGAAATTGGTAATTTTCATTTGTTCCCCATCCCAAAGCAGTTCTTTGCGGCCGGGATACGTCCATTTGTAGAAGCTGTCTTCCGGTTCTGCGTAATTATAACTCAATACGGCGAGATTCCCCATCAATACTGTTTCCGTTAATGGTCCCGCTTCCGCGAAAGAGGAACTGGTATAGGCGCCGTAGCCTTCCTTACAGGCCTTGACCCATTGTTGTTGATGGCCTACTTCCCCATTTTGAACCAAAGGTTTCGAAGGTTCCGGTTTTTTGATGAACTTCATCTTTGCGGTGGGTAAAATAGTGGGGTTGGTACCAAAAAGACCGGCCATCAATTTACCCTGGCTGCCTTCAAAGAGCATACCGCCATCGAAATCGCTCATGGGTTCGTCGGGCAACAATTCCTTCGGTCTTTCGGGTAAGATGCCACCGTCGTACCAGATCAGCTCCACTGGGATCAGGTCTTCCCGTTGTGGAAATTGAATGTGTATCTTGGAAGCTGCAGGGTAGCTATCCATTGTATTATCCGCTTCGAAAAAGCCGCTCCATTTAAGTACCGCACTGCAATAAACGGATGTGGGGTACCCCAATTTCAGGGCGCGAAAAGGCACGTCCATGAAGTGGCAGCCCATATCGCCTAATGCTCCGGTGCCAAAGTCGACCCACCCCCGCCAATTGGCCGGTATGTATAGGTTATTAAACTCTCTTTTCGGTGCCGTCCCGAGCCACAGGTCCCAGTCTACTTCTTTGGGTACGGGATGCTCTTCTTTAGGGGCCGGAATGCCTTGCGGCCAGACCGGGCGGTTGGTCCAAACGTGCACTTTGTGGACATCCCCGACCAATCCCTGTTGTATCCAGGATTCGATGTAACGCGTGCTATCGCCGCTACTACCTTGATTGCCCATTTGAGTGACTACCTGGTATTTTTCGGCAGCCTGCGTCAATATCCTTGCTTCGTAGATGTCATGGGTCAGTGGTTTTTCGCAGTAAACGTGTTTCCCCATTTTCATGGCCGCTAGTGCGTGTACACCGTGCATGTGATCGGGAGTACTAACCAACACGGCATCAATGTTCTGATCCTCTTTTTCCAGCATTTCGCGAAAATCACGATAATAGGGAGCTTTCGAAAATTGTTTACGCGCTTCTACAGCCTGACGATCATCGACATCGCACAGGGCTACGATATTATCCGTTCCGCCATTGTAGGAACGCTCAATATTGACGGCACCTTTTCCGCCAACACCAATGGCAGCGATATTCAACTTGTCACTAGGAGGAGTAAAACCTCTACCTCCCAGCACATGACGCGGTACAATCGTAATACCGGCTACTGAGGCACCGGAGACTTCTAAAAATTTTCTTCGTTTCAAAGTTGATCTGTTTTTTAAAAAAGACGTTATGTATAGATGAATTGGCTTTTATTTTAAACCTGGGGCAATTCTTAATATTTAAGTAGTAGAGCAATATTAAATTGCTTTTTTGATTAAGGAGATTTTTTCGCTGATCAAGGCGCAAAAAGCGCACATAGCCGGGGTTCTGTAAGCTTTTTGTAACGCCGAGCAGCGGAAAAAGAGCCCATCAAAAAAGATAATTTAGTGTTGCTATACTACTTAAGCGTTTATAAAGTTATTGGGTTTTGCGGTTAGAAATTTTGGCGATTTTTCCATAATCAAATATCCAGAACCCTACAACGCAACCCTAAAGTTATTAAATTCCAAATACGGTAAAACTGCCTCTAAGTTAGTAAAGTCGACACTAGTGCTTCCCACCAGACTTCAGATTGTTTAAAAATAAATAAATGGCGCCCCATCGTTGAAAGGCTAAAATTTTGTAATCTTACTTTCTTATTGGACTTTTGCAGCTACCTGCCCACCCTGGCGGTAACGCTAGACATTGGACAGAACAAACACAAATCTTTGATAATCAACATATAATCATACGTAGGACAACCGCTCCGAATTGCTTTTTTTAAATTGATTATCAAACACTTAAAACGTCATGTCGAATGTCTGATATCTTAAATCACAACAAAAAAACCAGCACTGCAATGGATAAAAACCCACTTAAAGAAGAAGCGCTTTATTACCACGCTAAAGGCAGACCCGGAAAGATAGAAGTGATCCCAACTAAAGAAACGGCTAATCAACGAGACTTATCACTTGCTTATTCTCCAGGAGTAGCCGAACCATGTCGCGCCATTGATATCAACAGCAACGATGTATACAAATATACCGCTAAGGGAAACCTGGTCGCCGTTATCAGCAACGGTACGGCAGTCTTAGGTTTAGGAGATATTGGGCCCCAGGCCGGCAAACCGGTAATGGAGGGAAAAGGACTGCTTTTCAAGATCTACGCAGATATCGATTGCTTCGACTTGGAACTGGACACCAAAGATGTTGATGAGTTCGTGCGTACGGTAAAGATTCTGGAACCTACTTTTGGGGGGATCAACCTGGAAGATATTTCTGCTCCCGAGTGTTTTGACATTGAAGAACGGTTAAAAGAAGTACTCAATATACCCGTGATGCACGACGATCAGCATGGTACGGCTATCATTAGTGGTGCTGCTTTGCTCAATGCTCTGGAGCTGGTCGAAAAAGATATTTCTACAGTCAAAATTATCGTCAATGGTGCCGGCGCCTCCGCTATTTCCTGTACCCGTATTTATATTTCACTGGGTGCCAAAAAGGAGAACATTTATATGTTCGACAGTAAAGGGTTGATTCATCCCGACCGCGACAATTTGAACGGTAAAAAACCGGAATTCGTTAACGGAAATGTACCAGCCGACACTTCTTTATCGGAGATCCTCGTTGATGCCGATGTTTTTATAGGGTTATCAAAAGGAGATGTACTAAGCCCGGATATGATCAAGAATATGGCGGAGAACTGCATCATTTTCGCCATGGCGAATCCCGACCCTGAAATCGCTTACGACCTGGCCACTGCTACCCGTCCGGATTGTATTATGGCTACGGGACGTTCCGATTTCCCCAATCAGGTGAACAACGTACTAGGGTTCCCGTTCATCTTTCGCGGCGCACTGGATGTACGGGCCTCCCAAATTAATGAAGAAATGAAATTAGCCGCCGTTCACGCCCTGGCGGATCTGGCTAAAAAACCGGTACCCGAGATCGTAAACATGGCCTATAACAACGTTAACCTCAAATTTGGCCGGGATTACATCATACCCAAACCCGTAGATCCCAGGTTGATCACGACCGTAGCACCCGCAGTAGCCAAAGCGGCCATGGAATCAGGCGTTGCCAAATATCCCATTACGGACTGGGAGGCCTACCACGAAGAGCTCACTAAACGGGTTGGAAGTGACAATACCATATCACGAATCATTGAAACCAAAGCCAAACAGGATCCAAAAAAGGTCGTTTTTGTCGATGGTGAAAACATCTCCGTCCTGAAAGCCGCTCAAATTGTTCAAGAGGAACATATCGCCTATCCTATTCTATTGGGTAATCAGCAGAAGATCAGAGCTTTGTTGGAGGAATACCAAATCACTTTACCCGATGTGCCAATTATTGATCCCACTTTACCTACAACCGATCAGGAAAAACAAACCCTAAAAAAGTATAGTAACTTATTGTATGAAAAAAGAAAACGCAAAGGGATAACCCCCATGGAATCAAAAGATATGATGCGCAGCCGCAGTTATTATGGTTCCATGATGGTAGAAACAGGGGATGCCGATGCTATGATCGGAGGCTTGACCAAAAAATATCCCTATACCCTTCAGCCTGCATTACAGGTGATCGGTCCGCGTGAAGGAGTGAAAAAAGTCGCCGGAATGCATATTCTTATCACTAAAGAAGGCCCTTTATTCCTGGCAGATACTACGGTTAACCACTTTCTTACCTCAGAAGATATCGCCGATATTACGGAGTTGGTCGCCGAACAGGTTGAAATACTGAATATGCAACCTAAAATTGCCCTGATTACGTATTCGAACTTCGGCTCTATTCCTCGTGGAGAATCGGCAATGCTGATGCGTAAAGCAACGGCCATTCTGCACGAAAGACATCCTGACTGGATCGTGGATGGAGAGATGCAGGCGCACCTGGCACTTAATCCGCAGTTGCTGCAACAATTTCATCCCTTTTCAAAATTGGCCGGACATCGGGCTAACGTACTGATATTCCCCAACTTATCAGCAGCAAATATTGCCTATAATTTAATCCACGATGTTTCCAATATGGGGCTCATTGGCCCTATTTTGCTGGGGTTGAATAAACCGGTGCACGTTCTGCAATTAGGAGCGGACATCAGGCAGATCATTGACATGGTAGGGGTTGCAGTAGTAGGTGCACAACGGAAGCGAAAGAAAATGCTTAGTTTTTGATGTTAGAGGAAAGAATCTTTCTCTATCCATAATTCTTTGTTATTTTACCACAAAATTTTTGATTCATACACTATGGCAGACAATAAAGTGATATTTGCGATGGAGGGCGTTTCCAAGTCCTTCTCTTCTGGTAAAAAGGTATTGAATAATATTTGGTTAAGTTTTTTCTACGGTGCTAAAATAGGTGTGCTGGGACTGAATGGCTCCGGTAAATCGACGCTTTTAAAGATCATTGCCGGCAAGGACCCCAATTATGAAGGAAAGATCAGTTTTGATGGTAATTATAAAATAGGCTTTCTGGAGCAGGAACCTCAGTTGGATGAATCCAAAACGGTACGGGAAGTGGTGGAAGAAGGAGTACAGGAGATCGTCGATCTGTTAAAAGCCTACGAAGAGATCAACCTCAAGTTCTCGGAGCCCATGAGCGACGATGAAATGAACAAACTCATCGAAAAGCAAGGGGAAATGATGGAACAACTGGACCATCATAATGCCTGGGAGCTCGATAATCGCCTGAATACGGCTATGGAAGCACTGCGGTGCCCGCCCGATGATGCGCCGGTCAATGTGCTTTCAGGGGGTGAACGCCGCCGGGTGGCTCTAGCCCGTTTGTTGCTTAGCAATCCCGATATCCTTTTATTGGACGAGCCTACCAACCACCTAGATGCCGAATCCGTACACTGGTTGGAGCAGTACTTACGCAATTTTCCGGGCACAGTGATCGCCGTTACGCACGATCGTTATTTTTTGGACAATGTAGCCGGTTGGATCCTGGAACTCGACCGTGGTGAAGGTATCCCCTGGCAAGGCAATTACTCTTCCTGGCTGGAACAAAAGGCCAAGCGACTGGAAATGGAAGAAAAATCGGAAAGCAAACGTCGTAAAACTTTGGAGCGAGAATTGGAATGGATCCGAATGGCTCCCAAAGCCAAACAAGCCAAAGGTAAGGCCCGACTGAATGCTTACGACAAACTGGCCAGCGAGGAAACCAAAGAACGAGAATCTAAACTGGAGATCTATATTCCTCCCGGGCCACGTCTCGGTGATGTTGTTATTGATATCGATCATCTCACTAAAGGCTACGGGGATCGAATCCTACTCGAAGACCTGAGCTTCAGCGTGCCAAAAAATGCGGTGGTCGGGATCATCGGCCCCAACGGAGTGGGAAAAAGTACACTCTTCCGAATGATCATGGAGCAAGAACAACCCGACGGTGGGAATATCCGCATTGGAGATACCGTTAAATTGGCCTACGTGGATCAAAGTCACGAAGAACTACAAGATGGCAACAAAACGGTATACCAGGCAGTATCCGGGGGCAATGATATATTAGAGATCGGGAATACATCAGTCAATGCACGAGCTTATCTCAGCCGCTTCAACTTCTCCGGTAGCGATCAGCAAAAGAAGGTGAGTGTACTCTCCGGCGGGGAGCGTAATCGACTCCATCTGGCGATGACTTTACGCGAAGGGGGTAATGTCTTATTGCTCGATGAGCCAACGAATGACATTGACGTCAATACTTTGCGGGCGCTGGAAGATGCGTTGGATAGTTTTGCCGGTTGTGTGCTGGTCATTTCTCACGACCGTTGGTTTATTGACCGCCTGGCTACGCATATTTTATCCTTCGAAGACGATGGAGAAGTGGTTTTTTACGAGGGCAATTACAGTCAGTACGAGGCGATGAAAAAGGAGAAGCTGGGAGATGTTACGCCAAGGCGGCCGCGCTTTAAGAATGTTATTAATCGGTGATTTTGGAGAAATAACAGAAGAAGCCGTCTCATAAGTAAAAACACAAAGGAAATGAAGAAAATAGTGTTTTTAACACACCTCCAGCATTCTTGTAATAAATAGATGCTGGCGCATAAAATCAATCAAACTGAACACTCTAATCTTAAACAACCTCAATTCCATCATTCTCAAAAACCATGTCTCTGTAGAAATGTTAATCCACAAAATAGTATTACATTCGGTGAAAAATTAATTCGCAAATGCTGATTACCCGTAACCTTCAGTTTGCCTATCGAAATGCCGAACCGCTCTCCTTTCCGGATATTGAATGTAAAAATGGAGAGCAGTGGTTGATATTAGGACAGTCCGGAAGCGGAAAGACCACCCTTCTCAATCTCCTTGCCGGGCTCCGCACCCCCAGGTCGGGCTCCATTTTTATTAATGATACGGAGATCAACCGGCTGTCATCTACTCAAATGGATCATTTCAGAGGGCGCAATATCGGTATCATTTTTCAGCAATCGCATTTTGTTTCTTCTTTGACTGTCCAGGAAAATTTAATGCTTGCCCAACAATTAGCTAAGGTTAAACCTAATCTGGATATTATTGAAACCAAGTTGGCGCATCTGAACGTGAGTCACAAGCTTAAGGACAAACCCAAAAACTTGAGCGTAGGGGAACAGCAACGAGTGGCGATCGCCCGGGCAATAGTCAACAATCCCACCATCATTCTGGCCGATGAACCGACTTCAGCGCTGGATGATGAAAACACGGAGCAAGTGATTAAATTACTGCGCACGGAAGCTTCGGAAGCCAATGCCATTCTATTAATCGTCACCCACGACAATCGTTTAAAGAACGTTTTTGAAAAGCAAATCCAACTATGAACCCATTATATCTAAGCTGGAAAAATTTACTGCATAAACCACTATCCATGTTGTTGAGCATTGTGCTCTTCGCGCTGGGTGTCGGTTTGATCTCCTTATTGTTTTTGCTGGAAAACCAGGTACAACAAAACTTTGAACGCAATTTGGCGAGTATCGATTTGGTAGTCGGTGCTAAAGGTAGTCCTCTACAGCTCATTTTGAGCAGTATGTACCACATCGATGCGCCCACCGGCAATATTTCCATCAAAGAAGCCAGGCCCTTCCTGAACCCTAACCATCCGTTGATCGAACAAAGCGTCCCCCTTTCGATGGGCGACAGTTACCGGGGCTACCGGATTGTCGGTACCACTCAGGATATCCTGGACTGGTACGAAGCAGAAATTGACGAAGGGGAGATCTGGCAGCGCAATTTTGAAGTAACCATCGGCGCTAGTGTAGCCAAAGAACTCAATTTACAGTTAGGCGATCAATTCCAAAGTTCCCACGGATTTATCGACGATGAAAACTTATCCCACGAAGATGCACACGCCTTTAAAGTAGTTGGCATTCTACAACCTTCGGGTACGGTTATGGATCAATTGATCCTCACAACCACACAAAGCTTCTGGTTAGTCCATGATCATGAAGAAAGTGTGGAAGAAGAAGAAAAATCCAGCGAAGCCGAACAGGAGGAAGAGGAACACGAACACGAAGAGGGAGAAGAACATGATCATGATGAACACGCAGATGAAGAGGAAACAGCAGCTGATCATGACCACGATCATGACCACGATGAAATCCCCAAGCCTTTGTTGGAGGAAGATGAAGAAAAAGAAATCACCTCCATCCTGATTAAATTTAAAGGCCGCAATTACCAGGCGCTCAATATGCAGAGAGCGATCAATGAGAATACGGATATGCAAGCCGCTACTCCTGCGATTGAGATCAACCGCTTGTTTTCCATGATGGATACCGGCGAGCAAGCCCTGCGGGTCTTGGCTATCGTCATTATCTTTGTATCAGGCCTGAGCATCTTCATTTCTCTTTATAATTCATTGAAGGAACGAAAGTACGAATTGGCATTGATGCGCTCAATGGGAGCTACGCCTTTTGGTATATTTTCGCTGATCATTTCCGAAGGATTATTACTAGCTGTTATCGGGTATGTTTTGGGTATACTGCTTAGCCATACGGGCATGCAAGCTCTTGCCGGCGCCATGAAGGACGCTTACCGCTATTCTTTTTCGAGTACGGAATTTTTACCGCAGGAGGCGTGGTTGTTGGCAGGTGCATTGGTAATTGGCTTTGTGGCAGCTATTTTACCGGCGATACAGGCATCGCAGACGGATATTGCGGATACGTTGACGCGGGGGTAGGAAGCATACTAGATTCACTTTTAGTAAGATCTGCCTAATCAGCGTCATACCTGTTGGCTTGCTCTCCCTATTGAAGTTCACAAGTTTTATGTTCCTTCAAAATCAATTATTGAATAAGAGGTAGATTTGCGCCCAAACGGAGTTTGGCAAGTTTATCTGCATCGAGACGGAGTCTCTCGCAAGCAGAACTGCGCAAAAATATTCACGCTCTGAGATACTTATATACGGTAGCTTGCCACCCCATAGCAGGAAGAGGGAATCTTTCCTCCACATCCCACCAACCCCATCCGCGTCATCCGTGTTATCTGCGTTCTATCACCCACTTTCCATCCCAAAGTTTAATCCCTCCACCGATTTCGCCAACGGTACCCCCTCCTTCAACAACTCATCAGCAATAGGATTTCCGTAAACCTGATGAATCGGTACTACACCCGCCCAAATATCCAATTTATAGTCTTCCTTATCATCCACCGGCGGCCCGGTGCGTATTTTAGCCGAAGCTTCTTCGATCGGTATTTTTAAGACGCGGGTCGCTTTCATTTCTTTTTCCGAAGGCAAACGCGATTCTTCCCAACGGCCCGGTAGTATATTGTCCGACACTGCTTTCAAAGCTTCCATCTTCTCTTCTTCATCTTCAATCAGCGTAGCCTTTCCAAAAAGTACCACCGATTCGTAATTCATGGAATGGTGAAAAGCCGAACGCGCCAGTACCAAACCATTAACTTTGGTAACCGTCAAACAGAGATTAATGCCTTCGCTCAAATCCTTCATCATGCGGCTGGCGTTGGAGCCGTGGATGAACACCTGATCCCCTTTCCTGCCGTATAAAGTTGGGATAACTACCGGATAACCTTCGTGTACGAATCCTATATGACAAACATAGGAGTTATCTAAAACCTGGTCAATGGTCGCTCTATTATAGTGGCCTCGTTTGGGTGATCGTTTAACTTTTGTTTTATCGGTAAGCATGTTGAGTATTCAAATTAGCAGTTAGTCATCGGATGGAATGCAAGGAAAGGGGTTCAAAAAGGAAGGAGAAACACGAAAGTATTATCATTGATAACCAAAGGTTTAGTCCCTCATAAATCGGCATTCCTTACTCCCGATGGCCTATCATTCCAATATGCTTTGTGCGGAATAAATTCCGCGATACAAGGGGCTAAACCCGTGGTTCATATCTCAATTAAAAGGGTAACCAAACCGCTCCTTGTTTACTTGATTCCACTACCCGTTCTATAAACTGCATACCTCGAACTCCGTCTGAAACAGATGGGAAATCCTGGTAGACGGCGTCGGCTTCCGTACCGGCCAAACGAGCCTGTACACATTTCGCAAAATTCTTATAGATATTCGCAAAAGCTTCCAGGTATCCTTCGGGGTGGCCAGCCGGAATTCTGGTGGCGGTCTGGGCAGCTTCTGACAACTCCCCTACCCCAGTTCTCAGTACTTGCACGGGTTTATCCAACCATTTAACAACCAGGGTATTGGGTTCTTGCTGATGCCATTCTATGCCACCTTTCTCTCCGTAAACTCTGATATTCAGGTTATTCTCTTCACCAACGGCAATTTGGCTGGCAAATAGAATTCCTTTCGAACCATTGTCGAAACGCAACAACACACTACCGTCGTCATCCAGCAAACGACCGTCTACGAAAGTGGTGAGGTCAGAACACAATTCTTTTATTTTTAACCCAGTAATATATTCAGCCAGGTTTTCAGCGTGAGTGCCAATATCTCCCATGGCACCGGCAGCACCGGAACGTTTAGGGTCCGTACGCCAGTCCGCTTGTTTTTGTCCACTAGCTTCCAATTTGGTAGCCAGCCAACCTTGCGGATATTCAACGACAACTTTTCGGACCTTTCCCAGATCTCCGTTTGCCACCATATCCCGGGCATGTTTTACCATTGGATATCCGGTGTAGTTGTGGGTCAAAGCAAAGATCAATCCCGTTTCTTCCACTAATTGCTCCAGCTCTTTAGCTTCTTCCAAATTGAAAGCCAATGGTTTATCACAAACTACGTGAAAGCCGTGCTCCAACGCCATCTTTGCGGGTCCAAAATGCACGTGATTGGGGGTAACGATGGAAACAAAATCCATTCGCTCACCTTCCGGTAGTTGCTTTTCCTTTTCGATCATTTCGGCATAACTGCCGTACACCCGATCAGCTGGTAAAAAAAGGTCTTCACCCGATAATTTCGATTTTTCCGGGTTGCTGCTGAACGCACCGCAAACCAATTCAATCTGTCCATCCAAAGCAGCTGCCATTCTGTGTACCCCTCCGATAAAGGCGCCACGGCCGCCACCGACCATGCCCATTCGTATTTTTCTAGCCATAATTCTTCGTTTTATTTTTCGCTAAACTAATAATTTTCTGGTTTTCTAGTCTGTCAATACCTTGATATTCCTCCATCTTACCTTTATACCACCTCCATCGTGAATCTGCAAAGCGATCTGTCCTTCCGCTTCTCCGATCTTTTCATCCTTTAGCTGGATCATTTGTTGTCCGTTCAGCCAGGTAGTCACCTCATCGTCGATAACCATTACCCGCATGGTATTCCATTCGCCCATTTTTAATGCACTATCCAAGGCTGGATCGGGTTGGATCAGCCAACCTCTGCCGTAAGACTCATAGATACCGCCGGTATTACTCCCCGGAGGAGCTACTTCAGCCTGCCATCCGCTGATCTTAGTACCTTCCAGTGAAGATCTGAAAAACACCCCGCTGTTGCCATCAGCTTCCTGCTTGAACTCTAAAGTGAGATCCATATCTTTAAAAGATCGATTCGTAGCGAGATAACCGTAAGCTTCGTCGGGACCACTTTCACAAACCAGCTCTCCGTCCGCCACGTACCACTTTTCGGTGCCGTGGATGGTCCAACCCTCAAGGCTTTCTCCATCGAATAAGCTTTGCTCCTCATATTCCTTGATCTTAATATTCCTAAACCAGGTTTTATTACCGTGATCTTGTAAAGCTATATGGCCGCTCCGGGCCTTTCCGTATCCCGGAAAATCTTTCCACTTCCCTGCTTGCACCAAAGCTTCCCATTCTGGTGTCCAGAGATCATATTCAACGACCTTTTCACCGTTGAGCCAGTGTTGAACATGGCCATTCAAGACTACAATGCGTGAATGATTGAATTCCCCTTGCGGACGAACGACGTTTTTCGCAGGCGGATGCATCGCATAGTTGGCTCCTGATTTCTGGTTGTCTGCTAAGCCGTTGGGATAACCATCGTCATCCACCAATTGGTATTCCGGACCGGTTGCGTAGACCGTCTTGTATTGATCCTCTTCGACTACGTTGAAGAATATTCCGCTGTTGCCGCCTTTCGATACTTTCCATTCCAACTGCAATTCAAAATTGCGGTATTGCTTCTCGGTAATAATATCATTGGCGTGGCCATCCGGTGTTTCTTCGCCCAGGGCGATCAATTCACCGTTTTCTACTGCCCAGCCTCTAACTTCATCCCGCTGGTAGACTCGCCAACCGTTGGTGCTTTCTCCGTCGAATAATAAGGTCCAGCCTTCTGCTTTCTCCGCCGCCGTTAATTGATTGTGGATATGTTCGGGTGAAGTTCCCATAGTACTTTCTTCTGATGGCGACTTGGTACTGCACGCCCATAAAAAAGTGAGTGCCCATAAGCCGAAATAGATTGGATTGTGATATTTCATTTTGTTGTATTTTGTAGATTTGACTTTTTACGCTAAATAAGAGACGCTAAACATCAAACAACTGATAGCCAAACCAATAGAAAAATTTCATTTGGTCGACAGCAATTCCTCATATGAAAAGAGCCGGAAAAAACCTCCGAGGTTTCGCCAGATGAGAAATTACTGTTTTGTCGACTTCTCAAAGGTTTCTAGCGTCTAGCGTCTAGCGTCTAGCGTCTAGCGTCTAGCGTCTAGCGTCTAG
>CAZHNG010000200.1:0-8440 GCA_964533785.1 uncultured Saprospiraceae bacterium
TTTACCCACAAGTTCTCATTTATTTTCATTTATTTATTTTGATGCGTTTGCCCTAGAACTGTGAAGGATAATATGGCAAATGCCATTGCAAATAACAGAAGGTGTTTCATGGTTGTAGATTTAGTTAGTAATGAGATGATGAGATGCCAGATTTCAGAACATAAGTGTATGAGCTAGAAGTATTTGACATCCTTGTATTTTATTAATCTGGCAACTCATCTACCAAATAAATAGTTTCTGTTCATTTTTCCAACTAAAAACTGGTCAACAACCTTGCAAAGAGGGTGAACAGCAATTGAGGAGAGATGAAAGGCAATTGAAAAAATAAGAGAAAGGAGAAAATATAACAGGCTCTACCATATTACTTGTGTCGTTCAAGGGAGAGTTTTTGTCGTTCATAGAAATGGCCTGAACAATATCGCGATCACTCTTCTTTTAAGCTATAGTTTACGTTGGTATTATTGTAGTCATTGCCTGACTGTTACTATTAAGGATTTGAAATAGTCTGAAATCAGGGCAATGGCTACTTTTTTGTAAAAAGTCAGAACTTCAATATTCCTTCAAATTTGAATCAAATTTTCTTTAAGATTGCCTTCGACCTTTGCAGGACGAAATTATAATAGACTTATCATACAATTCAAAATGATCATGACGCTACGTACAAACAATCGTCTGAAAGCTGGAAATCTTGCCTTTCTTTTGTTGATGTTATTATCCTATTCTTGTAAACAGACCCAGGGAAGTTTGGAAGAGTTACCACCCGACCCCAATCGTTTCACCACTTCTGTGCTTTCAATGCCTGGCGCTTTGGATGAACCCATGGCATTCACTTTTCTGAATGAAAAAGAAGTATTGATCGTGGAAAGGAAAGGCGGAGTCAAGGCTTTTAACGTGAATAGCGGCAAAACGGAAGCAGTGGGTTTTGTACCCGTCAATACGAAATACGTCAACAAGGAAGGCCAGTCGCGCGAAGCCGAAGAAGGTCTGATGGGGATTATTGCACATCCGGAATACGAAAAAAACAACTGGATATTCATGTTGTATGCTGATCCGGAAGAGCCGAAACACGTGCTGGCCCGCTGGGAATATAAGGACGGTAAGTTGCAGGATCAAACCAAGAAGATTTTACTGGAATACCCAGCACAACGCGAAGTTTGCTGCCATACCGGCGGCGGTATGGTGTTTGACAAAGACGGCAATCTGTATCTCACCACAGGTAATAACACTGCAAATCCCCCGGCAGGAACTTCTAATTTAGACGAAAGGCCCGGATTCGAAAATGCCGACGATCAGCGCACCGCCGGCAATACTAACGACCTCCGTGGAAAGATCCTCCGCATTCACCCGGAGGACGATGGCAGCTATACCATTCCCGGAAGCAATCTTTTCCCGGAAGGAACACCTAAAACCAGGCCGGAAATTTATACGATGGGACACCGCAACCCCTGGCGCATTTCCATTGATAGTAAAACAGGCTATATTTACTGGGGAGAAGTCGGGCCCGATGCTTCCGAAGAAACAGAACGCGGGCCCCGTGGATACGATGAATTTAATCAGGCGAAAGGTCCTGGCTTTTTCGGCTGGCCTTATTTTATTGGAGACAATAAGCCTTACACGGATTTTGACTACGCTACAGACTCCGTCGGTCCCGCTTTTGATCCCGTAAATCCAATAAACGATTCTCCCAATAATACCGGACTAACAGAACTACCTCCGGCACAAAAAGCCTTTATCTGGTATCCATATACTGTTTCGGAAGAATTTCCACAAATGGGAAGTGCCGGGCGCAGTGCTACCGGTGGCCCTATCTTTCGACAAGCCGATTTCCCTCCATCTGATAAACGTTTCCCGGCTTATTACGAAGGAAAGTGGCTAATGGTGGAGTTCATGCGTGGCTGGATCATGGCCGTGGAAATGGATAAAAATGGGGATTACGTTGCAATGGAACCCTTTTTACCAAACGAAAATTTTTCCAGCGCGATCGATATGCAGTTCAGCCCGGATGGTGACCTGTACGTGCTGGAATATGGCTCGGCGTGGTTCCGTGGCAACGAAAATGCACAGATCAAGCGTATTCAATACAATGGTGGTAATCGCCCGCCCGTTATCGCAGCGAATGCCAATAAAATGGCTGGGGCTTTACCTTTAACCGTTCAACTTTCCTCCGAAGGTACCGTTGATTATGACCGGGATAAATTGTCGTACCAATGGACAATTCAATCAGAAAATGGCTTCACCAAAACGTTCAGCCAAGCTAATCCCAGCCTTACCCTGGATAAAGAAGGAACCTACCAGGTCAACTTAATCGTAACAGATAGTGATGACAACAGTAGTGAACAGGTTTTTGAAATTATTGCGGGCAATGAACCGCCGGTGGTGGACATTGAAATTACCGAAGGCAACGAGTCCTTCTTTTTCCCCGGCAGTGCCTTGAGTTATAATATTAAAGTGGAAGATAAAGAGGATGGAAGCGTGAGTGCGGGTAGTATCTCCAAAGAGGAAGTGGCCATTAATTTTGACTATGTACCGGAAGGGTTCGACCCGATAGCGATTGCCCAAAACCACCGTGCAACAGATGACTGGGTGGTTTTTTCCAAAGGTAAGGCTTTGATTGACGAGAGTGATTGTTTGTCCTGTCATCGGGTGGATGTAAAATCGATCGGCCCCAGCTACATCCAAGTTGCGCAGAAATACAAGGATGATCCCCAAAGCCATGCCGTCATTGCTCAACGAATCATCAATGGAAGTGTAGGATTATGGGGAGATCACGCGATGAGTGCCCATCCGGATTTGTCTGAAGCTGATGCGGCCTTGATGGTGGAATATATCATAAGTTTGGAAGATCCACAAATGGCTCCGGCATCCATTGAATTATCGGGCACCCATATTCCTCAGGCACCGGAGAAAGCAGGAGGTAAAGGCGGTTATCTACTGCGGGTAGCCTATACGGATAAAGGAAATGGTAACTTAAAAGCGATTGCTTCAGAGAAGATCATTGCGTTGCGCAATCCGGTGCTCGACCCCGAATGGGCCGATGACTCCAAGGGGGTACAAATATTAACAACACCAAGGCGCAATATCAACATCATTGAAGATAATGCCTATTTGGGTTACAATAAACTGGACCTAACCGGAATAAGTGAGGTTGTTGTCAATGCTGAAGCCCCCGGCCGTACCAATTCTCCCGGAGGTATTGTGGAAATGCGGTTGGGATCCCCTTCCGGAACATTGGTAGGGAGTACGGAGAAAATCACTGCGTTAGATATTGATTTTCGTGCTGAGTTGCAAAAGCTTAGAAAAGCCTGGGAAGAAGGAGGTAAAAAAGGGCCTCGTCCCGGTTTCAGAACCGTCCGGGAAATGTTTAAACCACAATACGTTATTCCCGTAGACAATATTGAAGGAAAGCACGATATTTATTTTGTAATCAGAAACCCCGAAGCAAAAGAAGGTGAAATCCTTCTCCAATTCGATGGGGTTGAATTTAAGAACACGAAATCTCCACTTTAAAACTATTGATATGTCGAAAAGTAATCATTTTTCCCGCAGGAAATTTATCACCACAACATCAGCCGTAGCTACTGGTCTGGCTTTAGGAAGCCAGCACTTGTCTGCCGCTCCGGCCATTTTAAAATACTACAATAAGCCGAATTCCGTGATCAATGGTGTGCAAATCGGAGTGATCACTTACTCTTTCCGCAGTATGCCGGATCAAGGTGCCGAGGCCACGCTTCAATATATTCTGGATAGCGGTATTAATGCTATTGAATTAATGGGCGGCCCTGCCGAGTCTTTCGCGGGTATGCCAGAAAACCCGGTAGATAGATGGGCGTTCTTCAGACTAATGAGGAGACAACGCAACGGAGAAACGCTTTCTGAGGATGAAAAGACAGAAATGCAGGAAATGCGGGCAGCGATGGATGCTTACAATAAAGAAGTAGCCCAATGGCGCACCAAGGTTTCCATGGATAAATTCAAGCAGTTCAAGCAGATGTACAAGGATGCTGGGGTTAAGATCTACGGATTCAAGCCGAGCGCTTTTGGCAAAGACAATACCGATGCAGAGATCGATTACGGTTTCCGGGCCGCAAAAGCCCTGGGTGCCACCCACGTGACCCTGGAACACCCCAGTGATGATGCGCATACGATGAAACTGGGTAAAATGGCTAAAAAACATAAAATCTACGTCGCTTACCACGGCCACGAGCAACAAACGCCTACGTTTTGGGATACGGCATTAGAACAGTCCAAATACAATGCTATGAATCCCGATATCGGGCACTACATAGCAGCCGGTAATGACCAGCCGCTCGATTTGCTCAAAAAACACCACAAACGCATTTCCAGTATGCACCTGAAAGACCGGCAAACGCCCGCTAATGGGAAAGATAATCTAGTTTGGGGAACCGGGGACACGCCGATTTCGGAAGCTTTGCAGTTGATGAGTAAGGAGCGTTATAAATTCCCGGCAACGATCGAATTGGAATACAAAATTCCCGATGGATCGGATGCTGTAAAAGAGGTGGCCCGTTGTTTGGAGTTTTGCAAGGAGAGTTTGGCATAGACAGAGCCTCTCGCAAGCAAAACCTTTTCCCTGCCTAATTACTACATGTACTGCCGGGTAAACTTGGGGTCAATAGGTTTACTCACCGCAAAAAGACGCTAAGAAAAAAGAACTTCGCGTTCATAGTGGTGATTGAAATTACCCCCAAGTTTATAGGCCAGTACATTTAGTGGCTGTTTTAGCTATATTTATGGCCAGGGAATATTATATTTTTTCAAATGAACTACATCTCTGTCAGTCTCTACCGGAAAATGATAGATCACGCCTTGAGCGAAGGTCTCACAACCGAAGATTTTCAAGATCTTCCTATACCTATAGATACACTGAACAATATAAAGGCAGTACCAGCGGATACCTTCTTCGAACTACACGAAAGGTTAGACCACCTGTTGGGGCCGGGTTTTTCCGTACGAATTGGTCAAGAGATGAAAATGGATGATTATGGTGTGTTGGGATTGTCCTGGAAAACCTGTTCAAAAGCCGTTGAAATATATGAACGTTGTGAACGGTATTTTAAGCTTTTATCAAACACTTACGTCTTTAAAGTAGAAAAAGAAGGAGAAGTATCCAAAGTCCATCTATTCCGTGATGCACACCGAAGAGGTGTCGAATTGTCTAACGAAGCTACATTTTCCGCCACGGTAGTTGTTCTAAAAGCAATGACCGAAACCGATATTGCACCCGTTAAGGTATCCTTTAAACATAAAGCACCTAAAGATTTAAAAAGTTATAACGAAGCATTTAGGTGCCCTATCCTATTTAATCAAGCCCATAACTTTATTGCTTATCAGACAATTGACCTTGAAACCAGAACGGCAAAAGCGGATATCAGCATCAATAAATTTCTATTAGAAAGAGTGGAAGAGGAAACCAGAGGTATGGAAATCAGTGCAATTAAAATTGTAGCGGATGTGGAAGGCCTCATAAAGGATGCCCTTCCTGGCGGAATTCCCAGTATCGTTCAAATTGGAGAACTTATTGGGATGAGTAGTCGGACTCTAAACAGAAGGTTATCGGAAAATGGGATCACCTTTAGAGACCTTGTAAAGCAAACCCAGGAAAAAATAGCTAAAGCCCTCCTCAAAAATTCCTCTCATACCATCGGCGAAATTGCTTTCCAGACGGGCTTCTCGGAACAAAGCGCCTTCAGTCGTGCCTTTAAACGGTGGACCGGTCAATCTCCGGTTGAATACCGTAATCATTAACAAAAATATCATTTGGCTTAAAGTGTCAAAAATTTGGCTTCGGGTGTCAAGCACAGCGGCCTGTTTATCTCCAATTTTGCTACTGTAAACAAAACAGTAATACATTTAAATGCTATTTTCTATGACAAAGCAAAATAAAATTTTAGTTATTGGAGGGACTGGTAAAACCGGCCGCAAAGTTGTTGAAGGATTAAAGCAACAAAATCAAAACGTAAGAGTAGGTTCCCGCAGTAAAGATCCAGTATTCAATTGGGATGATCCGACAACCTGGCCAAAAGCCTTAGCAGGAATGGATAAGGTATATATCGTTTACTATCCCGACCTTGCCGTTCCAGGAGCCTTAGAAGCTATCAAAGGACTAATAGAAGAAGCCAAAAAAGCGGGGGTAAAAAAAGCCGTTTTACTCTCTGGTAAAGGGGAGAAGGAAGCGGAACGCTGCGAACAAGTGGTAGCCAACTCCGGACTGGACTACACACTAGTGAGAGCTTCCTGGTTTAACCAGAATTTTAGCGAAAGTTTTTTGCTCGAACCGATATTGGCGGGTCATGTGGCTTTACCCATGCCTCATGCCAAAATCCCATTTGTGGATACGGGTGATATCGCTGAAGTGGTCGTAAAAGTTTTGCTAGACGATGCTCATAATGGAAAGACCTATGAAATAACCGGGCCTAAAGTTTTGACCTTTGAAGAAGCCGTAAAGGAAATTGCTGTTGGCACTGGGAAAACAATTAACTACCAGGCGGTGTCACTAGAAGCTTATAATTCCATGATGAAGGCAGCCGGTGTTCCTGCTGATTACATTTGGCTATTTGATTATCTATTCAGGGAGGTATTGAGTAAAGACGAGAATCAGGTAGTAACAGGTGATGTAGAAAAGGTGCTTGGTAGAAAAGCTACCGATTTCGGGGAATACGTTCAAGCTACCGTTCGTACCGGTGTATGGGATCAATCAATCCCTCAATCGATTTAGGTGGATAGTGGCTAAAACATAAAAAGGGCAGACAAAACAGTCTACCCTTTTTATCGTGTGATTCGGCTGGGGTTCGAACCCAGGACCCCCGCATTAAAAGTGCGATGCTCTACCAGCTGAGCTACCGAATCTAATGTAAAATGCGCCTATCGCGTCCGAAAAGCGGTTGCAAAGATAAAAGTACCAATTCAAAAAATCAATAATTGATCAACTTTTTTCTTGATTGGTACAAAAATAATTGAATCCGCCCATTGAATCGTCAATACGATGTCAAATAGGCTATGGAAGGATAGGTACTTTTGAAAGCCGTTGTTATTAACAGACACAGACTTTCGCTGACTTTGACCAACTGATTCTACTACAGACCTTCAAGGCCTTTTTATCCTCCTAATATTTGCGGAACAAACTAATCTTAATCAATAGGACTGTAATAATAACTTCCGCAAGGAAATTCCCGACGGCAAAAAACTCCCTGCCCTCGTATGTTTCACCCCCCCTACCCCGGCGGATCAGCCCCCTCCACTGCCTCCCAAAACCGCTCATAATCCAAATAATCGGTAACGACATGCCGGGCTCCTACTTCCAACAGCACATGCGTATCCCCTCCGGTACGGATACCCACAAATGGCAGTCCAAGATTCTTGGTCGTAGTGACATCCCAAATCGCATCTCCAATATATACCGTGCGGCTGATGTCTTCGTGATTATTTTGAGCTTCAGCAATGACTGCATTTAATATCTGTTCGCGAGTAGTATGGCCATCCGCTCCGTAGAAAATGAAATTATCGTGTGGAATCCCGACGTGATCCAATTTGATCTGGGCAGAATGTTTCCATCCTCCTGTCGCTACCCCCAGAACAATATCTGATGCTATTGCTAATTGTTCAATAGCGGTGGTAGCCCCATCTACTGCTTTGATACAATCAGGCCGCTCCTTAAATAGATCCAGCAAAGATTGAGCGTAACTGTCGTGAAAGTGTTGTAATTCTTCTTCCTCGTATTGGCGATTAAAATGACGCTGAATAACGGTACCAAAGATGGTCGTGTCGGTTACGTGGGGGTATTCCGCCCAGTTGATGGAAGGAAAAGGTTTATTGTAGATCTTTTCGTAGCAGTTAGCGAAGCAACGACTGCCGGCCCTTTTGCCTTCAACCAAAGTACCGTCTACGTCGAATATGACCAGTATTTTTTGACTCATTCTTGTATGATGATGCAGTTTTCCTTACCTGTTTATAAGAGACTCCGTCTCGAAACAAAGGTCCTTACTCCATGCGGAATGCTGTCGCAAAGAACCTGCTAAACCTTACCTCACCTTACTAAGGCAATCCGTCTATGCACTGCCTTTTCTCCATCCCTGATACTTAATAAATACATTCCATCGGAAAAGGTTTGGAGGTCCAGTGGTAAATTGACCGTTCCGGCTCTTACTTGTAATGTGCGCCGGTAGAGTTTCTGGCCGGCGATGTTACTGATCACCAATTCGAGTCTTGGTTGATCAATGCCAGTAGCCTGTAGCGTAAGAAGACCATTGGTAGGATTGGGAAAGATTTTCAAGCCTTTGGCCCATACCGGCTCTTTTACTCCTGAAGCCAACGTGTCAAAAACAACCTCAATGGCTGCGGTAGAGGTATCTGCACCACAGAAGTTTTGGGCAATAAGACTGACATTGTAAATACCGGGACTTTCAAATTCGTAGAACGGATT
>CAZHNG010000200.1:8540-12701 GCA_964533785.1 uncultured Saprospiraceae bacterium
TTGGATTAGCTTCCGTGCTGGTGAAGCCGTCGCCAAAACTCCAAAAATATGATTGAGCATCGATAGACTGATTAGAGAACTGTGCAATATTCCTTTCAAGCATTACTTCAAACCCTGGTACGGGACTTTCTACGACGTGCAGTGCATCTTCGAGGAATAAGGTGTCACTGCCAATTTCATTAGTAACAACTAATTGGACATCATAAAACCCAGGATCGGAGAACACCATAGTGGTTACTGCTCCCATCGTTGTCAATGAATTTGGCCCCGTAATACTCCAGTTGTAAGTGTCGGCTCCAATACTTCCGGAAGCGTCCAGTGTCACCAGGTCCAGCACACAAGCCATATCCATGTCGATGGAAAAAAGCGCCGTTGGAGCAGTTGGCACGCTACCTACGTTGAGTGTTTGCTGGGCAATGTCCATTCCACATTCATTTTCTACGACCAATACGACAGTATAAATTCCGGGCTGTGCGTAAGCGTGAACGGGGTTGATTTCAGAACTGGTCGTACCATCTCCAAAATCCCAGAGGTAATTATGATTATCCTGTGACATATGTTGAAACTGAACGACGGTGTCGCTATCGGCAAATTCAAAATCAAAACCGGCAGTGGGCGTTTCGAGGATCTGTACGGCATTCTCTAGTAATAGTGTATCCTGCCCCACTTCGTTGGTAACAACCAATTGTACATTGTAAGAGCCCGGACTGGAGAAAACGAAAATGGGACGTCTGTTATCCTCATTGATCTGATCGGCGCCGGAAACGGTCCAGCTATAACTATCGGCGGCTAAACTACCGGAAGCATCAAGGTTAACGGGTTCTGAAACGCAAGCGACCGGATCGGAAATTGAAACCACCGCTTGCGGAGCAATGGCGGCCTCTCCGATGTTAATCAGTTGAGTGGTACTATCCCGGCCGCATTCATTTTCTACTACAAGCGAAACTTCATAAATACCCGGTTCAGTGAAGGTATGCATAGGGTTTCTGTCCGTCCGGGTATTGCCGTCGCCAAAATCCCAGACGTAAGTTCGGGCGGTATTAGTATTTTGCCGGAAACGGACTTGGCTGTTTTCGAGCACTTCGTAGGTAAAATCTACCTCTGGCGGAGTAAGGATCAAAATCCCATTGGGCAAAAATAAAGTGTCGGTCCCGACTTCATTTTCAACGATCAACTGGATATTGTAAAACCCTGGAAAGGTAAATTCAAAACTGGCTGTACTGCCGGTTGCCGTAGATGGAGTTGCTCCCGGAATGTTCCAATAATAATTATCGGCAGAAATACTACCCGAGGCATCCATAGTAACTTCCTGGGAGGTACAAATGACCGGCTCTGAAACAGTTAAAGAAGCTACGGGGGCCGTCGGTGCCAGCGCAATGGAAATGGTTTGAAATGAAGTATCCCGACCGCATTCATTTTCTGCGATGAGCACCACTTCGTAATCCCCTGCGGCCTGGTAAATATGCGTAGGGTTTGCCGCTTCGCTGGTCGTACCGTCGCCAAAGTCCCATAAATAGCTATTGGCTAATGCCGTATTTTGGGTAAATTGGACGGTTGTATCATCTGCCATAATTTCAAATGTAAATTCAGATTGCGGCCCACCTTCTACACTAATATATTGATCCTGAATTAGTTCCGTAGCACCAGCCTCATTGGTGGCCGTTAAGGCTACTCGGTAAATACCCGCTGCGTTGTATTGTACGGTCGGATTTTCTGTGGTCGAAGTGGCAGGAGTTCCGCCTTCAAATACCCATTCATAGGCTCCTTCAAACGCCTGGGAAGTATTTTCAAATTGAACCTCCAGCGGGGAACAACCTGTCACTGTATTAGCAGAAAAGTTTACTACTGGCTTGGTAATGACTTTTAATTCTTGTGAGAAGGTATCCACGCCACATATTCCTTCCGCGATCAATTGTACGTTATAAATACCGTCTTCAGCGTATTCATGGGTAAACTGCATTTCACTGGTAGAAGTCCCATCTCCTAGATTCCAGGTAACCTGTTCTGCATTATTGGCACTAAAGGCAGCAATCGTATCACCGACTTCATAGGCAATGTCAAACCCGGTAGAAGTTAGATCGCCGACCGAAATGTAGGAAGTTTGGATCATCGTATCGGCACCAACGGTGTTCTGCGCCATCAGGATCACTTCGAATACGCCTGGCTGATCATAGACTACTGTTGGATTTTCTTCATTTGAGATAGCGGGGCTTCCTCCCGGAAAGATCCATTTAGGCGTTAGTTTGTCTCCTGCGATTTCCATCCTAAATTGGGCTTCAAAAGGGGCGCAACCGGATTGAATGTCGGCTGAAAATGCAACAACCGGTGGCGTCAAATCCTCACAACCAACCAAACAATTAGGGCGGCTGGCAAAAGAAGCCATTCTATTATTGATCCTTAACCTACTCCAGATAGACCATTCATTCGTTGCAATGATTTCCGGGACCATGATCGTACCTTCGCTCTGACGAATGTGAACAGCACCAAAATGATGTCCTATTTCATGTGATTGGAGAGTGGTCAGGAAAGCGAGGTTATCCGTAAAATCACTTAAGATATTATATTTGAATTCACTGCACATTTCACCCAACCAGGCTAATCCGACCAGAGAGTCAGCAGACATACGGTCAGTCCATAATGAAGCCAGGTTGAAATCGTTTGTTCCGAAGCCCCCCTCATTTCCCCAGGCGCTAAAACTGTCCAACAAGGGGCCAAGTTCGTTCGTAGCGTCCCAAGGATCACAATCCGGGCAAGTAGAAGCCATGCTGATCACCGCTTTGAACTGGATTGTTTCGTTAAAATTTTCGGCACTGAAATTGGCTTGTACCAAACTCAGGACGGTCAGCATGTAAGCCTCCAGTTCGTAAATATCTTCAAATTGGCTGTACATAGCATAATCAGCTGCTAAAGCATAATTGGTTTGGATACAAACATTGCTGACCTGCTGTAATGGCTGGGAGCGAGGTTCTAATATTTCGTTTTGATCTTGCGTAAGGTGCAAGAGTCCACAACTAGGCCCATTTTTATGAATGACATCCGACGGTTGGTAAAGTATCCAATGGTCGGCAGGAGCATTTTCTACAAACCGCTTAAGCGGCTCCAGAAAAAAAGATTCGCCACTGTCCACTATATTTCCCAGCAGCAGCTCATTGCTCAGTGTAATTGAGGAGCTACCATTGGGAAAAGATCCGGAATAATTTGTTGTTGGACTGGCATATTGAACCATTCTATCATTCTCTATGGCTTTTAACTGGTAGTTTTCAGCCTTTAAGGCTAACTGGTCCATATTCATTTTCCAATTGTGCTCACCCAATTGAAGATGTAAATGGGATAGGTTGACATTTTGCCTTTGAAAATTTACTATTTGCCGACTATCAATTTTATAAAGTTCAAAATCGGAAAATTCTTTTTTCAGTTTTTGGCTATTAAAGTCTTTTACCGGTGTGCCTTCGAGGAATAATTTCTGGCTAAAAGACCAATGACAGACTAGCGTTAGAACCGCTAATACGTATAACTTTCTCATCGGTTTGCAAAATTTGTTTGATTATTCGAATGTCAATTAAGTAATAATGAAATAAAAAATCCTTTTTTGAGCTGGCTATTTTGGTAGCAAAAGAGTCGCTCACAAAATGATGGATTTAGGGTTTTATCATTACTAAGGTGTTGTTCTCCTGTTGTCTTTTGTATTAGACTTGTCTATTATTTATCTTCGATTAGGTTTTGGGTATTATTGTCCGTTTGCGTAAATTTTTTTGCTCCTCTGCTTCGCAGTATTAAGCAGGACGGTAATCCTTATCTAGTGAGAATGAAACTTCCTTAAGAGAATATTTTTCATTATCCGATTGCCCTAATATTTGATCGTCCCATACCTAATAAGCCAAAGCTTAATAGGGTGCGTTATTAAAATCTTAAACTCGATTTTTTTACACACTCGGGGGGAAAGAATGTATTGAATAAATATTGGTATGGATGTATGCCTCAGGTCATCTTATTGTAACCACAATAAGGAAAAAATCTTAGGTTTGACTGATTTGAAATTAGCTAATGAAGAAAATATGAAGAATGTTAAAGCTATTTTTAATATTTGTGATATTAATTGGACTTTGGACGCTAGACACTAGACGCTAGATTTTAGACAACAAACCGCTGATATTCAATGGA
>CAZHNG010000201.1:0-5804 GCA_964533785.1 uncultured Saprospiraceae bacterium
GGGGAGGCCTCTTGCCCGATCTGCGGCAGCTTTATATCGGTGGCCAGGTGTCCAAACTCTTCTTGAGCTTGCTCCAGGCCATTGATTACTTTTACTCTTCCTTTGCCCTGCCCACGCAGATAAACGGCCCCAACGGCATAATGGCGCTCGGGTGGGTCAAATGTGCCATAGATCATTAATTTGGCCCAGGCACCAATGCAATCAAAATCATGTGCGCGGGAGATCAAGGTTGTAAACTGTGCGCCGGCCGGCCGCATGCCCACCTCCGAAATGATTATTCTGCCGTCTTCTTTTAAAAACCATTCCATATGGCTTAACCCTGTTTCCATACCTAGTGGTTGAAACCCTAAGTTATTAAACATTGATACTTGTTCTTTTTCGGCTGACCTTCGTTAGCAAAATCCTCATTATCCGTAGGGATAACTCCGGTTTTGTACTCAGAAATAGGGCCCCGACCCCATTTCTTCGTTGGTCAGACAAAAAATAACGGCGTCTGAATGTTCAATTACTTAAGATTTCAACCACTAGTACTTCGAGCGCCCGGTGGGCTGCTTCTGTGATGCGGGGATAAACAGGATGATCAACCTCTCTCGGCAAGAGGGCCCTCCATTGGATCCATGGGTTACGCATGACATCCAATGGTGCTGGGTAATAATGAATGATGGAATGCCAGAGTGGCTGTCCATTGAGCGAAAAAGTATCGAAGGAATGTTCTAGTCCCGAGATAAATTCTTCCAACAATAAAGGATGCCCTGGTTCGGGTGGGCTATTACGCAGCACCTCCCGAAGATCTTCATCCGATTCTAATTCATAGGTAGAAATTCCACCTGCACCTTCAGGTGGTTTGGCTACTACCGGATACCCCGTTTCTCTAATGAAATCCCAGGCTTCTTTTTCATTTTCCACTAATCGAAAGCGGGCACAAGGTATATTCGCTTCTGCCAGCAGACTCTTCATGCGAAATTTGTCCCGGAAATTGCGCACCGTTCCCGGTTTAGGTCCGGGCAATTGAAGCCTTTTTCTCACTTCTGCGATGGGGATTTGAATTTGTTCGTTCACCGCCAGTAGCCGGTGGACGGAGCCCATTTGTCCCCGCAAAAATTCTACGGCTTCGATTAGTTGATCCACGTCCAACTCATTTTCGACCCGAAAATAAAAATCTACTTTTGACTGAAGGTCGACTGATAGATTTTCCTGATAATCCTGTGTGACTATCCCTAGTCGCACGTCCTGAAGTTCAACTATGGTTCGGATGAAGCGGACGGCATTTTCACTCAGAAAGGGCGTTGCAAATATGACTTGGTACATCTCGAAAGGTTTATTTGGCACAATTTATTAGTAATTGATGAATTTGTTCCAACTATTCATCTGTTTACTACTATTATGTTACTTTAAAGAAAAATCTATATCAACTGATTTTCATTTATGATGACAAAGTAGTATTACTTACGTAAAGAATATTCGAAATTGATTAAAATCATCACTTGCATTCTCATAACATTGCTCAAGAAAACTTGTCGGCCTCTGGTTGATCAAAACATGCGCTTAAGGTACCCCATTGTTAAACTTTTTGCTGAAAATACCTTTTTATAAAAGAAAAAACATGGCCAAGATCCCTGTCTCCGTATTTGAATTTTTAAATGATCTAAAAGACAATAACAATCGCCCCTGGTTTCAGGAAAACAAGGACCGATACCAAGCACAACTAGATCAATTCAAAAGTTTTGCCAATGCGTTGAAGTTAAAATTGGAAGGTCAGGATGAAATAGAGACCATGAAATTGTTTCGGATTTACCGGGACATCAGATTCTCTAAAGATAAAACACCCTACAAAACAGCTTTTAGCGGCTTTTTTAAAAGAGCAACCGCATTAAAACGAGGCGGGTATTATTTCCACATTGAGCCTGGAGCGTCTATCATTGCCGGAGGCTTCTGGGGACCAAATTCCGAAGATCTAAAGCGAATTCGCCAGGAAATTGCAGCCGATGATCAACCACTGCGCGAAATTTTGAAGTCGGAGTTATTCAAATCAAACTTTGGCACCTTAAGAGGAGAGCAGGTGAAAACCGCGCCCAAAGGCTATAAAAAAGACCATCCTGCCATTGATCTGTTGCGGTTTAAACAGTTCCTGCTCATTCGTAACTTTTCCGACGATGAGGTACTCAGCGACAATTTTGCAGATAAGGCGGCCGAAACGTTCGCAGCAATGTTGCCTTTCCACAACTACATGAGCGAAGTGCTAACTACGGATGAGAATGGTGTGCCATTAGTCTAGATTATGGAAAACCGTTTGCACATCGTCATCTTGCTCTAAAGTATCGATCAAATCAAGGACTTCATCCACTTGTTCATCAGTGAGTTGTTTGGTATGATTAGGAATTCTTTGTAGCTCTGATTTTTCAACGTCCAGATTATTGTTTTCCAAAGCATCCTGCATTTTACCAAAATCCTGAAAATCAACATAGATGAGGTATTGTGCGTCATCATCCGAGGATTCAAGTTTGGTCAATCCATGATCGATATACTCCAGTTCAAACTCTTCCGGATCTTCTATCGCCTCTTTTTTGATATAAAATACACCTTTACGGGCGAAGATAAAATCGTGCATACCTTGCGTTCCCAGTGATCCGCCTTTTTTGCGGAAGTAGGAACGGACGTTGGCTACTGTCCGGATGGGGTTATCAGTTGCGGTTTCGACGACTACTGCAACGCCGTGGGGAGCCATACCTTCGTAAACGATTTCCTCAAATTCTTCCGCATCTCTTGAAGAGGCCCGCTTTATGGCCGCTTCAATACGGTCTTTTGGCATTTGTACAGCCTTGGCATTTTGGATGGCCCGGCGGAGAACAGCGTTGTATTCCGGGTCGGGGCCTCCTGCTTTAACGGCTATGGTAATCTCACGTCCGGCTTTCGTAAAAGCTTTGGCCATCTTGTCCCAACGGGCAAATTTCGTTGCTTTCCTATATTCAAATGCTCTTCCCACAATATGATGGATTTATTAAACAATATTTTGTCTAGTGGTCTGTCAAGCATAAATTATCAGGTAATCTATGGCGTCTTTTTCGCCTGCTCATCGTTGGAGAACCGGGCTTCGTCCGGACGGACGATCCCGAACCCCCGCCTTGATCATGCAAAAAATCCGCAGATACCTTACCCGACATTCATACGTTGACAGAACACTAGTCCGCAAAAATAGTAAAGACTGGTTTTTTTCTCAAATTAAAATTTATGTCTGCTGAATAAGAGTTTAAAGAAGGCATTCCAGAATTTATGCTTCTGAGGGCTGATCAGCATCACTCGCATGATATCGATGAGATTGGCTTTTTCATCCAGGAACTTAAATAAAACAGAGGGGGGAATGTTGGTATAGAGTTTTTTGAAGATTTGAACGGGAGGTATCCGGTAGTTGTACAATAAATTAAGGATAATACTATCAAATAGCCTGAAGTGGTAAGGAGAGGTGAATGAGTGAGGGCTTACGTGGTTTTGTCGCAGTAATTGATTAACGATTTGTTCTGTTTTCTCGAAGGTACGCATAAAGGCGTAGCCTGATGAAGGTTTGATAAATCCGCCAATCGTTCCGATGTTAACTACTTTACCATTTACCTTCGGATGAAAAGGAAAATTAGTCATCGGAATGGAATTGAATTCGGTTTCTTTAATTGTAAAATTCTGGATATTTAGTTTTTGGTCAATGTAATGAGACAGTTTTTCATCAAAACCTTCTTCTGTTTCTTTCTTGCGGGCAAAAATGGTGAATTCAACGAGTGCTTCGGTGGGAGAAAAAGGAAGGATGTAAAAAAAGCGCAAGTCTTTAGTGGGAGGGCCGGGAACGTCGAAATCCATCATAGTAGCGGTCGTATCATCAAAGGCAGGTTTTTCAGTGCGAATGATCCAGCCTTTAAACTGTTGATGAAGTATTGGATACGCGGTATCAATCTTTAATTGGCGAGGATTGAAGAAGCTTTTAAAAATGAGTTTCCCCTGAAATGATTCGCCGGATTTGGTGGTAATAATACCTTTTGATTCATCCAGGGTCTCAATTTCTGTTTGGAGGAAGTGAATGTTGGCGCTTTTGCTGAGCTGTGATTTGGCGTATTTGTAAAAATCAATACCTCTTATCGTTCGGTATTCGTAGGGTGCAATGGATAATGTCTCATCAAAATCCCTGCCGGCTACCCTTATTTTTTTCCAATGCTTGGCAGCGATATCAGGCACCAGGCCATTCTTTTTTGTCCAGAAACTCCAGGTCCTGTCGTTATGGACTTTGGCATCTTTATCAATGATCAATACTGAGCATCGTGGCAGCTTCTCTTGTATTTTTAGCGCCATGGTAAGGCCGGATAGGCCGCCGCCTGCTACCAGGTAATCGTATTGTACAGAAGGATTAGCCATTTTATAGATCAACATAATTTAGGTCTAAACTACCATTACCCAGCTATTGTTCATTTTATTCCTTAATCCACAGGGAGTCAGTGAAATAGGCTCTACTGTCCGTATAATTTTTTAGCACCCGAAAACCAGATCTTATCGCTAATGCTTCAATATCTTTTAGGCTGTATTTTAACGAAAGCTCCATATAGATGGGTTCCCATTGATCGAAAGCGATATCGATATCCGGTTCGGCAAAATGGACCGTTTGTTGTTGCGTGCTGATCAGGTAACTTTTGGTTTCTCCGGTAATGGGGTTATAGGTTTCCCAGTGTTTAAAATAATTGCGGTCGAAATCAGCTCCCAATTCCCGGTTAAGACGATCCAGTAAATTCAGGTTGAAAGCTGCGGTAATGCCTGCAGGGTCGTTGTAGGCATTTAATATGACCTGCGGATCTTTTTTGAGGTCAAAGCCGATCAACATCAGGTCGCCCGGATCTAAAAATGAATTGATCTGATTCAGGAATTCCCGGCTTTGAGCACTGGGGAGGTTGCCAATATTAGCCCCCAAAAACAGAAGAACTTTTCTGGTGTTAGGATTGTGTGCTAATTGCTGTAGTTGCGAAAGATATTCACCAGCAAGTGGTTGTACCATGAGCTTTGGGAACTTCTTCAGGAGGTTTTCCTTCAATTCCTTCAAAATGTTTGATGAAATGTCGATCGGAAAATACTTGAAAGCCAGATCATTTTGAGTAAAATGCTCGATAAGTATCCTGGTTTTTGACCCGTCACCGGCGCCGAGTTCTACCAGATCTACACTCTTTGAGCCGGCAATGTCTTGTAATATCTTGTTTTTATGCGTATTGAAAATTTCCGTTTCACAGTTGGTTAGGTAGTACTCCGGCATTTCCATGATCGCTTTGAACAGCCGGTCTCCTTCGGGATCGTAAAAATATTTAGACGGTAATCTCTTGGGATTTTCTCTGAGGCCCGACAGGATCTCCTTGGCAAAAAGCGTATCGACGGGACTTGATACTTTATCAGTCATTAGTAGAAGATTAGAAATATAAATTGAATTTGAATTACCTGGATTATTTGGCTAATCGAATACCCGTGAATTGCCAGCGTTCGTCTGTGTGGAAGAAATTGCGGTAAGTCATTCTAATGTGGGAACGCGGAGTAGCACAAGAACCGCCGCGCAGCACCATCTGATTGACCATAAATTTTCCGTTATATTCACCTAATGCCCCTTTGAATCTTGGATAATTGGGATAGGGGGTATAAGCGCTAGCGGTCCACTCCCAGGTATTACCGAGCATTTGATAGTCATTGTCGTGTTGTTTCGGAACGGTATGATAATTTAAAGATTCTAAATAATTACCCGCATCGGGAATGTTTTGGTATAGTAATTTGCAAGCCACTTCCCACTCAAA
>CAZHNG010000201.1:5814-12687 GCA_964533785.1 uncultured Saprospiraceae bacterium
CAGCCTGGCCAGTGCGGTCACGCAAGCCGTTGATCCAACTGGCAAAAGCATCGGCCTCAAAGTAACTGATATGGGTTACCGGTTCGTTAGGGTTGATTTTTTCCAGTCCTCTCATCGTGTAATGATACCATTCACCGTCTATCTGATACCAATAGAGCGGTGCCTTGGTTTCCAATGCTTGTGCCCAATCCCAGCCCGGAGATAACCAATATTCGTGTTGGTGATATCCACCTGCTTTCATAAATTCAAGATATTCTCCATTGGTTACTAACCGGTCGGCGATCGCAAAATCCTGCAGGTATACCTTATGGACGGATAATTCATTATCCCAGCAAAACCCTTCTCCGGTATATCCTATTTCGTATAATCCGCTTTCAAAAGGAAGAAAAGTTATGGTATTATCACTAAGGGATTGGCCATTACTGTGGCTGTTGCTTAAATGATTTTGGTGATAACCGGGGAACAGCGGATTATGTCCTAGTATGTATTTGATATCCGTAACTAATAATTCCTGATGTTGTTGTTCGTGTTGGAGGCCCACTTCAATCAGATGTTGTAGCTTATTGATGCGATCTTTTTGATCTAAGTTTATCGCAAATAGCTCATTCATTTGCTTGTCTACGTGTTTTCGGTAAGCCATAATGGCGTCTACTGCTGGGCGGGACATATTTCCGCGGTTGCTGCGTAATACCCGCGGCCCTTGACTTTCGTAATAGCTGTTGAAGAAATAGTTAAATTGGGGATTGTATAGCTGATAGCCGGGTAAATAATCCGCAAGAATAAAGTTTTCGAAAAACCAGGTGGTATGGCCCAGGTGCCATTTGGGCGGACTCACGAAGGGTACGGGCTGTACTACAAAGTCTTCCGGTTTGAGTGGGTCGCATATTTCAATACTTTTTTGGCGAATTTCCTGATAACGGATTTGAATGGACGGATTGATCTGAACCGCATTAAAAGTAGTCGAGTGCATCGTTAAATTTATTTTCCCAATTGTAACAGGATAATCGCTTTGAAGTTTGAAAAAAAATCATCTATAGTTGTCTGGGATTGGGAATAAGGCGCAAAATAACCCGGTCATCACTGAAAGCGATTTTGTTGTGGATTACTTCTGCTCCCGGTTCAGTCGTTTCATAACTCCAGGCAATATCGGTTAGGGTTTTGTTGCCGTTTTTAAGTGAATAATAGACAGCTTCTCCTTTTATCGGGCATTGTGTTTTGGTAGGAGAGGGGAGGAAGAAATCCATCTTTACATCCTCTCTCGGGAGGTGATAAACAGGATCGTATAATTTCATTCCCGCTTCTTTCAATAGAACAGGTTGAACAGTAGAAGCGATTAGTAATTCACCTACATAAACCTCCAACTTCTGATCGGGATAACTTAATTCAAAATAATGCCTGGTAAGTTTATCGTTCATAATCACACTATGGTAAAATAGATTAATCATAATTTCAATTTCTTAATAAGTGAAGTTTGTTGAAACTTTTTGTGACGAATGACTCAATTTTAGAGATGAGTATACCGAAGGAATTTTTATTTTGGAATGATTTTATGAGTAAGTAAGTGAGACGCCAGATTTGAGACGCTACCTGCCCACCCTGGCGGTAACGGCATTCTGGCGTCTGGCATCTTAAATCTGCTTTCTTACTTACTTAACCTAAAAACTCATTCTTAATTTCGTTATCATGTCGGATAAAGAAGAAAAGCAAGCTCAAGCAAAAAAGCGAAATTGGTCTCGTTTGAAAAGCAGGATCAATGCCAACAATATAGTAGCTCTAAGTGCCTTATTTATAAGCGTATGTGCGCTCGTGGTATCGATCATTGAAATGCGGACGATGCCGGTACAGCAAAGTGCGATGGTGTATCCGCATTTGGATTTTGGGCAAAGTTATAATAGCGAAGGTTTTGAGTTGTACGCAAAGAATACGGGAACCGGTCTGGCCATCATTAAATCGGTAGAAGTTATGTTTGATGGCGAGTCATTTAAGGACTGGCTGCAATTAATTGATCACTTGCTGCCGGAAGGCCATACGTTAGGATACAATGTGATTAAGGTAAATCAAATCAATGGGAAAGTCATCCCTGCCGGAGAGATGGTTACCGTATTTGGTATCAATTGGAGCGACGAAGCCCGGGTATTGGAGGAAAGAATGCGGGGTATTCAATACAAGATATGCTACTGTTCCATATTGGAGGAATGCTGGGAAATCACTGACCAAGAAAGTTTTCCCCAATCAACGGATCCTTGTCCATTCAATAAAGAAGTAATTTTTTGATTACTAGTATGAAAGAAGAAAATCAACCAAAAAGCAGGCAGGCATTTCTGCAATTATTAGAAAAGCTTCAGCAAGATAGCTGGCAACTGGAGCTGCTGATCAGTGGGTTTGTTATTTTTTTGTTAATCGGCGCCTATCAGCCGCTACAAGATCTGAAACTAGATAGTGATTATCTGAGACTCAGTATTGTCCCTGCCTATTCCTATCAAATACCGGTTATGATCCTTTTTTTGGGTTGGATATTTTTATTGTTCAACCTTTTTCTACACGTCTTATTGAGAGGCCTTTGGATCAGTACGATCGGTTTGCGATATGTATCGGGGGATATTGATTACAATTCTTTAAGGTATGTTCCTAGGTTTAAATCTTTTTTGCAAAAAAGAATCGGAACTTTTGACCGCTACATTGAGCGACTGGAAAATATCTGTAGTATCATATTTGCCTTTACCTTTTTAATCATTTTTGTGTTTTTATCCATGGGCCTGTACATATTAATTTTGGGCTTGATTATGAATAGCCTAAAAGGTTTGAGGAATTATTTATACGGACCTGAAGGAGGAATCTGGATAACTGCCATTCCGGCTGTTTTTCTTTTGCTTTTTGGATTGCTTTACTTTTTAGACTTCATAAGTTTAGGTTTCTTCAAGCGGAGCAAGTGGTTTTCCTGGATATACATGCCGGTCTACCGGATAATGAGCTTAATTACTTTATCTTTTCTTTACCGGCCGATCTATTATAATTTGATTGACAATAAATTCGGACGTTGGGTGGGCTACCTTCTGGTACCTTATATAATCATACTATTGATTGTTTTTTCTTTTACGTATGAAACCCATCCTTATTTCCCGGAAGGAAAAGTAGAGCATATTACATTCGATCGGAAATTTTACGACAGTCAAAGAGATGAAGATAAATTAGTTGCCAATGCCAGCATACCCGATCCATATGTAAAAAACGGTTTTATAGAACTGTTTGTCCCCTATATACCGGTAGAGGAGGACTCGGTTTTGACGCGTGTCTGTCCTGATTTCAAACCGCATAAGAGGACTAGGTTAAGATCCACAGCTATCAAAATAGACCTGAATTCGCGGAGTGAAATTGCCAGTAAAAACGATTCTGCTTTTCAATGTTTGATGCAAATCTATCAAGTAATCATTGATGATAGTATCTACAATGACCTATCGTATTATCTCTTCGAACATCCCAATCATCAGGAACGTGGACTGAAAAGTGTGATTGACGTTAGCCATTTAGACAGAGGAGAACATCAGTTAATAGTTAATCATCGTGATTATATCAGAAAGACAGACAGTTTGTTTTGGGAAAAAATCGCCTTCATTCCATTTTGGAAGGAATAATTTTGGGGGAATATTGTCTTTGTTTATCTTTATCGCGATTCATCAACCCGTGAAAAATTGTAGTATGTTCCAACCGTTAAAGATTGTCATGATCGCTTCAGAATGTGTACCCTTTGTAAAAACGGGAGGGCTTGCCGATGTTGTGGGTGCACTGCCGAAAGCGTTGAAAGAATTGGGCCATGATGTTAAGGTAATCCTGCCGAGATATTCCAAAATAGATGTGCTGAAGCACAAGCTACGCAAAGCACAGGAAATCATGGGCGTTTGGATGGGCAATGACATTCAGGAATGGTGCTCGGTTGATGTAGCTCAGCTGGATGAAGAAATTCCAGTATACTTTATTGAATATTGGCAATATTTTGAACGGGATGGATTATATAATGATTCCAATAATCGTGCTTACGGTGATAATGGTGCACGGTTTTCCTTTTTCACGCGGGCAGCATTACAGCTGTGTATTGACCGTCAATTCAATCCGGATATTGTACACGTACACGACTGGCAGACGGCGAGCGCTGCTGCTTATTTGAAAACCTGGTTCTGGAATACCCCGGTTTTTGCCCGAACGGCTAGTGTGCTTACTATTCATAACATCGATTATCAAGGGATCTTTCCCAAATCAGATTACGAATATATGGGCTTAGGCTGGGATAACTTCACCGCAGACAAGTTTGAAGATCATGGGAATATTAATTTGTTAAAAGGGGGAATTGCTTTTGCAGATATGGTTAATACGGTTAGTCCTACTTATGCTTATGAAACCCGTACTTCCGATTTAGGACGGGGTATGCAAGAAGCTTTGGGACGTAAAGGTGACCGGTACCTCGGTATATTGAATGGTGTAGATTATGACGATTGGGATCCAAGCAAAGATAAGTTGATTCCTGCTAATTATTCTGCCCAGGATATGAGCGGTAAAAAGGAATGTAAGGCTGCTTTGCAAGAGATGTTTGGTCTGGAGCCCAATCCTGATATCCCTATTATCGGAGTAGTGAGCCGTTTTGCAGGACAAAAAGGGTTGGATATTTTCTACAATGCCATTCATGATTACTACTACAACCATCAAAATGCCGGGCCGGCACAATTTGTAATTCTGGGATCTGGGGAAAAAGACTTAGAAAACCTCTATATGTATTTACCCAAATATTATCCCGGAAGTGTAGGTACCTATATCGGTTATGACAATAAGCGTGCCCATTGGATCGAAGCCGGATCTGATTTCTTTGCCATGCCTTCTCATTTTGAACCTTGTGGTTTGAATCAGATGTATTCACTGCGGTATGGCACGTTACCTATTGTCCGTAATACCGGAGGATTAGCAGATACCGTTCAACAGTATGATGAAGTCTCTGGGATAGGAACTGGGTTTAAGTACTGGGATAATACCTCGACGGGGATTTCCAGCACGATCGCTTGGGCTGTAAGTACCTACCACGATAGGCCAGAACATATGCAAAGTATGATACAACGGGCTATGCAGGAAGATTTTGGGTGGGAAAACAGTGCAATTCGATACGTTGAAGTATACCGGCATGCGAAGTTCATTAAACTTTAGAGAAGTAGCCATTGACCGCATAGCAGCGACGCTGCTCTGAGCAGCGTCGCTGCTATGCGGTCAATGGCCCGTGCCTTAATTTAACAATCAATCCCGCCACCATCACCACCGCGATTGAAGATGTAGCGTATAGCATCCAGACCATTGGCATAGAGCACTAATCCCAACACGATAATAAATCCGATCATCGTAGCATATTCCATAAACTTATCGCTGGGCTTACGGCCGGTTACCACTTCATAAAGCAAGAACATCACATGACCACCATCCAACGCGGGGATGGGCAATAAATTCATAAATGCCAGAATAAGGGATAAGATAGCGGTCATGCGCCAAAAACGCTGCCAGTCCCATACATTACCGAACATACTACCGATCGTGCCAAAACCGCCAAGACTTTCAGAAGCCTTGATCTCTCCGCTGAACATTCTACCGAAGGCCTTCCACTGATCTACTAAAAAGGCAGAACCACGTTTGAAACCTTCCGGAATAGACTCGACAAAAGAATATTTTTCCGTCGCTATTTCGTAAAAAGCAGAAATGTCTTTGAAATAAACCCCCATGGTACCTTTATTCGTAATGGTCAGGTTAAAGTTCATAGTATCTTTCTTGTCCCTCAAAACGGTTAGCTCAACGGGTTGACAACGGTTTTCCTGTGTTTCTTTCACGACGTCAATGGCAAAGGGAGTAGGCGTGCCATTAAAGGCAATGATCTGGTCTTCAGCTTTAATACCCGCTTTAGCTGCCGGCATATCTTCGGCTACATTCGAAATAACAAAGGGGTATGGCACCCAAAACAAGGACTTGTTTTTATTTTTGAAACTGGCCAGTTCATTGGTGAAATCAGGAGGAACAGGAACATCAACTTCCTTGCCGTCTCTGCGTACGGTAACCGTTTTAGCATTGTTGATGACAATTTCCTTGACAATGATACGATCATTGAATTCCTTGAAAGGAACACCGCCTACGGAGACGATCTTATCGCCTTCCTGAAGTCCTAATTCCATGCCCAAAGAATCGACGTGAATACCGTATTCAACATTTTCACTGGGTAGATATTGCTCTCCCCAGAAAAACAGGACCATTCCGAATAATAAAAACCCTAGTATGAAGTTGACCGTAACACCGCCAAGCATAATAATCAGTCGCTGCCAGGCTGGTTTCGAGCGAAATTCCCAGGGTTTAGGAGGTTGCTTCATTTGTTCTTTATCAAAACTCTCGTCGATCATCCCCGAAATCTTCACATAACCGCCCAGTGGCAACCAGCCAATTCCGTATTCGGTATCCCCTCTCTTGATCTTAAAAAGAGAGAACCAGGGATCGAAAAACAAATAAAATTTTTCAACGCGTGTTTTAAACCATCTGGCCGGGAAAAAGTGGCCCATTTCGTGTAATACGATCAAAATCGAAAGGCTCAGCATCAACTGCCCCGCCATTATTAAAGTATCCATATGTTAGCTTGTAGTAGTCAAATATTTTTTATGAGACGTAAGACCAATCGGTAATTGAAGTATAAACTTCAAAAACCTAAATCTTTTACATTTTCTTGGTTGAACAATTATAATCAACAGGTCAACCCTAACATGGTTTTAATTGCTGACTTTTTAAATAAAAATTAAGGAACTGTTTTTAAGTTACTAGACTTTTGACGCTAGACTCTAGAAGTTAGACTAAAAATTCTAACTA
>CAZHNG010000202.1:0-12629 GCA_964533785.1 uncultured Saprospiraceae bacterium
GGCTATGAATGACGAAAAGTTTTTGTCACCATAAAAGGGGCTATGAATGACGAAAAGTTTTTGTCACCATAAAAGGGGCTATGAATGACGAAAAGTTTTTGTCACCATAAAAGGGGCTATGAATGACGAAAAGTTTTTGTCACCATAAAAGGGGCTATGAATGACGAAATAGGTTTGTCACTACCTATTTGGTTATGCGGTTATAGATGACGAAGCCCTCTTGTCGCTATTCAATGAAATTCAGGCGATTTTAAACTAATCACATAACCACATAGCTGACTATACAATCAAGTGATTCTCATTTAAGATGACAAAGTAATATTAGAACTCAACACAAAAGTAACTATTTTTTATTTTTAAAACAAATAATTTATTAAAACTAAACACTCGGTAGGTTATTTCTAGCATCTTACTGACTAAATACTGTGGAACAAAAGTATTAGATATTAAGAATCGCCCCAAGTTTAAAAGCCAGCACGTCTAGCGTCAATTTACCTAAACTATTCTTTCTCCACCAGTTTCAACCTCGTTTTATAAGTTTGTAGCAGATCCTCACTGGTTTCTATTGACCGTATTTCATCGATCATGGTAGTAATTTTTTCAACTTGCGTTTCAAAAGCAGCTTTATCGGTCTCCTGATCAGATGCATTAGCTTCTGAGCGGTAGTAATTACGCATTTCATTAATGGTGACCGTTGCATATAGACGGTTTAAACTCGAGGTTTCCATATTCGTAGCGATAGCTTTCAGGTTTTCCATAGCCTGCATAGCGGTTTCAAAATCGCCCTCCTTGGCCAGATTCTGATAGCTTTTGTAGAAATAATAAGCGGAAAAACCGTCCTGGTTTTTAAGTCGTTCTTCAAAGTAATTCAAGTACTTCGTATCACCGCTTTCTGAATATATTACCGACAATAACTCCTGGATTTCAGAGCTTTCGGAATCATTAAAACGGGCAGCTTCCTGTAATGCCTGTTCTCTTTCCGTCAGAAATAGCGCATATAATGCTGCACTTAGGGTATTGTAGGCCTTTTCTTTTTTTAATGCTGCTTTAGCGATAGTCGCGGCCTTTTCATCTTCGGCATCCCCTAATTTACTCAAAGCAAAAGCACGAATGGTGGATTTTTCATCTTCACTGGCCATTGCGCGCAAGACGGGCATATCTTCTTCTTCATATTCCTGTATGCTCTGTAGAGCAATGGCGCGGACTACCCAATAATCATCCTGTAAGGCTGCTTTTAAGACCGGTACCCCCTGTTCACTTTCCCTCATTACGCTTACTGCTTCCAGACGATCCATTAATTTTTTACCGTTTCTATACTGAAAGATAAGCTCCTCTTCTGTTTTATTATCGGTTACTTCAGCTAAAAGCATACGGTTAGCATCAAAGTTGATGAGTTTTGGCCTTCCTTCCACCGGAAATTCAAATACTTCTTCTCTTTCATCTACCCATACTTCGTGCCTGACCGGAGGTGCCTGATCCTCCAGATAGACATCAATAGCGACCGGTAGTTTGAAAATCGGTAGCATCATGGTTGGATCTTGTGTTTGTACAACCTCTACCGTAGCCACTTTTCTATCGGCATCATAACCATAGGTAATATCAAGGGTTGGATGACCTTCGGAGAGGTACCATTGGTTAAAAAACCAGTTTAGATCTTCCCCGGTAGTTTCCTCGAACGCCAGTCGCAGATCATGTACCTCCACCGATTCATAGGCATGTTCCGTCAGATATTTATTCAAAGCAGCCCAGAAAGCCTCATCGCCAACATAGTCGCGCAACATATGCAATACCGCTCCGCCTTTGTTGTAGCTGTGCGCATCGAACATATCCTCTTTATCCTCATAACTAAAATGAATGAGCGGATGAACACTATTGCGCGTACTACTAATATAGCCGCTTTGTTCGGTGTATAAGTGGTAATCCGCTTCGTCGACCCCGTATTTGTGCTCGAACCAAAGGTATTCACTATAATTGGCAAAACCTTCGTTCATGGTAAGATTGGCCCAGCTTTCGCAAGTCACATAATCTCCGAACCAATGATGGAATAATTCGTGAGCAACAATCCTTTCATTATGATTATCAATTAATTCTACTTCTGTTTTCTGGACAAAATCTCCGTAGATTACACTGGTTGTATTTTCCATGGCACCCGATACATAGTCCCTTACGACAATTTGAGCGTATTTAGGCCAAGGGTATTTCAACCCCGTCTTTTCAGAAAAGAAATCCAGCATTTCAACGGTATTGGAAAAGATGGCACGGGCCGAACTTTCGTATTCGGGTTCCACATAATAATCTACTGGAATACCTTCCCATTCATCGCTAACGACCGCAAAATCTCCTACGGCAATCATGAACAAATAAGGTGCATGCGGTTGGTCCATTTTCCAGTAATCCGTTCTTGTTCCATCACTATTCTTAGTCGAATTCACTAACACTCCGTTGGATAAGGTTTTAAATTCGTCTTCAACGGTTAGGTACATTTCCTGAGTACATCGCTCATTAGGCTTGTCGATGGTCGGGAACCATTTGGAGTTCCATTCTGTCTCTCCTTGCGTCCAGATCTGTCTTGGTTTATTGGGCTCTTCTTCTCTAGGATTAATGAAGAATAACCCCTGGTCTGATGTGATGGCACTACTCCCTCCTGTTTGTGAAGGACTTGCCGTATAATCGATGAAGACTTCGTACGTTTCTCCTTTTCCGTAGGCTTTATCCAGTTCTATTTTAATCTGCTTCCCATCGTATTCATAAGAAACATCCGTGTTACTACCTGGAATACTCAATTCGTGAATAGTAAAATTTTTGGCATCCAAAACCAGTTCCTGGGTGGGATAAAAATAAGGCGAAAATCTAAGGGTAGCCTTGCCGAGCACTTGCTCATTTTCCCAGTCAAAGGCAAGTTCAAGTTTACTGTGCAACAGGTCGTTTATTCTATTGTGGCTTGGATTGTACTTTTCTAATTCGAAGGTCTCCGGAACCTCAGTAACTGCTTCATCCACTCTGGGAGCGGAAATGACCATGGTATCTAACTGGCGCTGTTCGGTCAATAGCTCTTCCTCGATAGGCACTGCGTCAGGTGCCGGTTCATAGACTGCAGCGGTTTTGCTTGTTGATTTACACCCTGCGAATAAAATTAGCCCGAATATTAACGGCAAATATACCTTCTTCATATATATTATTTTCGTCTTTGTAATGAATTGCGTGATGTATAGAAAAGCATCGAAACAAATCTGTGAACCAATAAACGATTTACTTTATTGTAAAGGAGGGTACTATATTGTTTTTTCCTGTTCTTTTTTTTCAATGAGGTCTTTTAAAAAGTTTTCGAGATAGCGGTTGAATGTATCCGGATGTTCCATCATAGGAGCGTGCCCGCATTGGTCGATAAAGATCAGCTGAGAATTTTCGATTAATTCGTGAAATTTTTCACCTACAAAAGAAGGCGTTATCGTATCATCTTTTCCCCAGACTAATAGGGTAGGTGCCTTAATTTGATGCAATTTATCCCCCAGGTTGTGACGTACTGCAGATTTAGCAGTAGCAATAACCCTAATGGCCTTATTTCTGTCATTGACGGTGTCGAAAACTTCGTCAACCAATTCTTTCGAAGCTACTTTAGGATCATAAAAGGTAGATTCTGTCTTTTTCCTAATAAAATCATAATCCCCTCTTTTTGGGAAACTAGACCCCATGGCGCTTTCAAATAGCCCGGAACTACCTGTTAGGACAATAGAAAATACTTTTTCGGGTCTTGCCAGGGCATAAAGCAACGCAATATGACCTCCCAAAGAATTCCCTAGAACATGAACATCACCGTAACCTTTATAATCCACAAAATCCGCAACGTGATTTACCAATCCCGTGAGAGAAACCTTAGTGATGGGTAATTCAAAAATAGGTAATAGGGGAACAACAACGTTGTATTTATCCGAAAAATACCTTATGATCCCTTCGAAATTACTTAACGCACCAAATAATCCGTGCAGGAGTAATAGCTGTTCATTTCCTCCTTTTGTTTCAATATATTTAAATCTACCTTCTTCAATAATTTCTTCTGACATTGAAAAATGATGGTTTTTTCTATTCCCAAAATGCAAATATGTGGTTGTCAAACGCTAAACAGCAATAGACTTTTGTTTTGCTGCATACAGATTGTATCAACTTCCCCTTTTGCTTCTCCCTTAACATATTATTTAATGGTATAAATGTAAAAATAGTTTTTTTAATGGGATGGTTCAATATTCAAGACAGAGACTAAGATGAAAGAACGTTGGAATTTCCTTGAATTGATACCAGCCCTAAACTTACGTCTTAACAACTACTTCGACCAAACATCTTCCACCTTAATGCGTTATGACCAAAACGTCTGAAGACAAAGGTACATCAGAAATTATAATTCTCTATTGGCATTTATTGCTGTCTTTTTATACCTTTGAGCTTTATTGTCGCATTAGATTGCCGGCAATTACAAACATTGAAAACATTTTTTAATTAAATTTTGAGTAAACATGCGCCTAGTAATCAAATTGTTGGCCATTTGCCTAGTTTTGGGTTCTTTCCAATCGTGTGTATCTAAAAAGAAATACGATGAATTGTTAGCTTCCAAAGAAGCAACTGACCAAGCTCTTGCACAAACACAAGATCAAGTAAAAACGCTCCAGGGAGATATGGAGGGCTTGAAAACCAGTATGGAAGACCAGAAAAAAGAATATGAATCTAACATTTCTGATCTTCGTTCTGATCTTTCTGACAAAGATTCAAAGATCAGTGAAGTTGAAGGCAAGTTAACGGCTACACAAGAAGAACTTGACCGCGTAAAAAAAGAGATCGATGGGATCTTTTCTACTTACAGCGAAAGTGGTTTGACACTTGAAGAGAAAAACGGAAAACTTTTAGTTGTTACTAAAGAACCTATGAGATTCAGAAGCGGGTCTGCCAGATTGTCTAAAGACGAAAGAGATGCCATCGACGCTATGGCTGAAACACTTAAGAACAATCCCAAGGTACAGCTTCTCGTAGAGGGTCATGCTGATACAGACAAATACCCTGCTGATGCGGGAATGGACAACTGGGATTTGAGTGTTATCCGTGCCAAAGCTGTTGTGACCAGATTGATCGGCCAGGGTGTAAATCCTGATCAATTAGCAATCGCTGGTAAAGGTGAATATGATCCAATTGGTGACAATGACACTTCCGATGGAAAAGCAATGAACAGAAGAGTGGAAGTAAGACCAAACCCTACTTTAGGTGGTTTGAAAAATATTGGTGGAAGTAACTAATTCCATTTTACGCTCAACGCAAAAAGGCTAAATCCGAGCTGACTCGGATTTAGCCTTTTGTTTTAGGGGTTCCCCGCTCTCCCGAAATATCCTCGATCAATTGTTCGGCTTGTCTGAAAGCATCCTCTAATCCATCATTTAAAAGGCAGTAATCGAAGGTATGAGCATAGGCAAGTTCTTCTTTGAGTTTGGCAATTCTGGTATTCAGGCTTTCTTCCGTTTCTGTTTCACGGTCTACCAAACGCTTTATCAATACTTCGAGGGAAGGTGGTTTAACAAAAACGACATAACAACAATCCGCGTAGGCTTTTTTTATGTTTGCCGCCCCTTTAACATCAATGTCAAAAACGACATCTTTTCCTTTTGACCACAACCGCTCAATTTCAGACTTTAAAGTACCGTAAAACACCCCTGGATAAACTTCTTCCCACTCCAAAAAAGCTCCCTCGTCGATCAATTTCCTGAACTTTTCTTCGGAAATAAAATAATAATCCTTGCCGTCCTCTTCATTTATTCTTTTCCCGCGAGTGGTTGCTGAAATAGAAAAGGCCAGATGGTCGTATTTCTCTAGCAAATACCTTACAATAGTCGTTTTGCCGGCTCCGGATGGTGCTGTAAATACGATCAGTTTATTCATGGAAAAGAAGATTGAGAATGGAAAACCAAAGTATTGATATTTGGTGCATCATCCTTTCAACGACTGTCTTTTGGAAACACAATGCCCAATTCTATTTTATCCATCCTGCGATTTAGACTGAATTTGCAACTTGTTCTTTGATCTTTTCTAATTCATCTTTCATTTCTACCACTTTGCGCTGTACATCAGAAGAATAAGCCTTAGCACCTAATGTATTAATTTCACGTCCAATTTCCTGGCCAATGAAACTTAATTTCTTTCCTTTAATTACATTAGGTTTATCCAATACTTCAATGAAATATTTACAATGTTGGGCCAGACGTACTTTTTCCTCATTGATATCGAATTTTTCAAGATAGTACAAGATCTCTTGTTCAAACCTATTCTCGTCAACTTTATCCTTTCCTAAGTGCTCTTCCAACTTTTGGTGCAAACGCTGTCGTAAATTTTCTATCCTTTCATGGTCTGTACTATTGACAGAATCTAAAATAGAAGAAATATTGCGTACGCGGGTCCGAAGGTCATTTTCCATCGCTGAACCTTCTTCTTTGCGGTGGTTATCGAATTTTTCGATGACTCTATTCAGGATTTCAAGAACGGTTTGCCATTCTTTTTCATCGATCTCGGCTTCAGCAGTAGCCACTACATTAGGTAAGCGCAGGACGGATTGCATGATATCCCCGTTGGAGATCTTCAACTCTTCGGCCAGAGCGTTCAGTTCCCTGAAATAACGCTTAAATAATGCTTGATTCAAACCATACTCATCTTCACCTTGCAAAGATTTTACATCCATGGCCAGTTCTATCTTACCCCTCTGAATTTTATCCAAAAGGATTTTTCTGAGTTCCGTTTCTTTTTCTTTATAATTTTGGGGTATTTTAAGTCGGATATCTGTGTATTTACTATTTAGAGATCTTAACTCAATAGTTATTGACTTTTCTTTGTACGTGCCGGAAACACGACCATAACCCGTCATTGAAAGCAGCATATAAAAAATGTTACAGTAAGGAATTTCTTGAATATTCAGCAAATATACATCTAATTTAACTTAACCCTGTAAGTAATACTACTTTGTCACTTTGAAGGAAAACTCTCAAGAAATAATATTTCAACTCATTATTGACTTGGTTATAGGGGGTATTTGGTTATACGGTTATTAAATTCAAGTAGTGTTTTAATAACCGCATAACCACTACAACCAATAGTCTGCCAAAGAAATCGATTCAAAAACCTAAGTGAGTAGCCAGATAGATATAAGATGCTACCTGCCCCGCCTGCTGTGCCAGCGGGTCTTATTTCTGGCGTTTTCCTTACTTAAGTCGCTCTTTCGAATTGTTTTCCGATTTCTTCTTTCACAAAGTACATTGCAATGGGCCGGCGTTCAATTTCATTATAAATGCCGTGCGGTATGCAATGGTAATGGGATTTAACCAACTGGAAGGTTTCTTCTGAAATATTTACGTTTCCGACTTCGCTATTGGTTTCCATCCTGGCCGCAATATTTACAGTATCTCCCCAAATATCGTAAGCAAACTTCTTTATGCCCACAATGCCTGCGACCAGCGGCCCGGTATGAATACCGATCCTCGCCTCAAAATAGGGTTTACCCAGTTTTTTCTTTTCTTCAGCGGTTTTTTGCATAAAAGCCTGAATCTCCAACGCTGCCCGCACCACTCTGATCGCATCATCTTCCCGCTCTCCCGTAATCCCACTCACACACAAATAAGCATCTCCTACGGTCTTTATTTTTTCCAGGTGGTGCTTTCCCACTATTTTGTCAAAAGCACGGAAACACCAATCTATTTCGGCGACCAAAGCCTCCGGTTCCATTTGTTCGGAGATCTTAGTGAAGCCTTTGAAGTCAGAGAACATTACCGTTACCAGTTCATGCCGCTTGGCTTTTGCAAAACCGTTTGACTTGAGTTCTTCCGCAATCTCAGCAGGCAGGATATTCAACAATAAAGCTTCGGATTTTTCCTTTTCCTGGGCCAATTCTTTCGTTCGCTTTTTTACCAAATGCTCCAGTTGCTTTTCCCTTTTCTGCAATAAATAGATCCGGTAACGGGCTGAACTCCAAACTGCTCCCAACAATAAAGCGGCACAAAGCCCCCAAAACCACCATGTATTGTAAAAGGCTTCTCTTACTCTAATCCTTAAAAAAACCTGCTCTTCTTTCCATTGCTTATTCCCCGAACGAGCACGCAATCGAAAAGTATATTCTCCCGCGGGAATGTTGTTATATCTCACACTGTTAATAGAGGATGGTACGGACCATTCCGTTTCGTAGCCTTCCAGTTTATAAGAAAATTCATTTTCCAATGGTTGCTGATAATTGGCTAGAGCATAGGAAATAGTGAATACTTTGTCGTTATGAGATAAGACAACTTTGTCACCGGAAAGTAAACCTCCGTCGATTACATTCAAACTATCTTCCGCACCATCAAAAAAAGTGAAAGCCGTGAAAAATAAGGGCTCAGGATTTGCTGCTGTCTGATCCTCCAGAAACTGGTCGCCGGGATAAAAAGCATTTACACCGTTTAAACCTCCAAAGTACATCCGCCCGTCACTGGCTTTATAAAAAGATATCCGGTTAAATTCATTGGAAGACAAACCATCGGAAACAAAAAAGTTATTACAACGGGCTTTTTCCATACTGAACCGACAAAGCCCGTTATCCGTGCTCACCCATAAACAACTATCGCCTTCTGATAAGAAACCATTAATAAAATCATTTGGCAAACCGCTTTCATCAGCGGTGTATACCGCAACGTTATTGTTGACCGGATCGATACGATGGATCCCCTTTCCGGTCGCTAACCATATTAGACCAGTATCATCTTCATATACACAATTGACTTGATTGTGGTATAAGCGAACGGGGCTTCTTTTACCCGCGTGGTAATGCGTTAATCGTCCTCTTCTTTTGTCGATCTTGAATACACCGTTCTCCAATGTTGCTACCCAGATATATTTCCCCGATTTCCCCTGGTAAAGGTAGCTGATCGTACCGTACTCACTCCCCCATCCGCCTTCTTTATCTGTGTATTCGGACAACTCCTCTGTCGCCGGATCGTACAAAAACAAATTATCCAGGTATCCGAACCACAAGATCCCGTCATCATCTTTCATCACCGCTCCTAGATCCACATTGGGTTTTTCGAATAAAGTGTCGACTTCCAGGTTCTCCAAATTGATCCTTCGCCCATTACCGGTATACAAAAAATTTTTATCGTAAATTAGGCCAAAAGGATAATTAAAGTAGTCGTTGTTCGGAAAAAGCAACCGCAAGGCATCCGTTTTAGGGTCAAAAACATGGATAGAATTGTAATAGGAAATATAAATATTACCTGCTTCATCTTCGGTAATTCCGCGGGTACTGCAAAATACATTGCTGCAATATTCACTGCCACCGTTCAGGTAATTGGTAAACAAATTTCTGGATTGATTGATCTTGATCAATCCGAAATCAGTTGCCAACCAGACCACCCCCGAATTATCCCGGAAAATTTGCCGGTAATAACAAGTATTTTTAATGATTTGACTGATCGGCGGATCATAGTTGACTACCGTCCCGTTAACCGTACTATAATACCAAAGTATACCGCGTCCCCCCATCCATACATCCCCATTCTCTTCCACCAACAATGAAGACATTACTCCGGTACCAATGGTCGTTGAATTGATAGAATGACCCTTCACCTCACGGGTAAACGGATCAAATACAGCGACCTGACCATCCGATAACAATATCCAGATCTCATCGCCCAATAATTGTAACTGTACTATCCGGCCGCCATCTTTAAGATTGCTGCTCTCGGAAAGTACGATCTTGTCCACCAGGGTTCCTTCTCGATCCAATTCCCAAAGCTCGTCCTGGTAAGCACCAATGAAAAAGGAGTCATTCCATTGCAGGATCGGCCTTTTTGTATAAGTCCCGTTTAGATCATGCAGATCTTTAAAAGTATTTTTGTTTTCAATCAACTGAATGGAAGTAACCGCTGATTTCTCATCAAAGGTAGCCGACCAGACCCTCTTATCATCATCGACAAACAGGTTGTAGGGCACCCGGCTTTCTCTTCTGACTATGGGGCCATCTTTCACCTTGATAGCATTGGCCTTATTTTCAACAGGATCAAATCCAATAACATAATCGGGACTGGCCAGCCAGATGTAATTATCTTCGTCGATAATCATATCTGAAATATAGATGTTTGGGATGTAATGCGCACTTTGGGTGCTGTCATAATTTAAAAATTGATACCCGTCAAACCGACTAAGTCCGTTTATCGTCGCCGCCCAAATAAATCCATTTTTATCTTGCTGTATCTTGAAAACATTGCGGTGACTAATACCGTCATCAAAGTCATATACCCTGAACTGCACGTCACTGAATTGCCCAAAACCCAAAACCACACCAAACAACCCAAAAATATGTGTAAGAAAAATGCGCATTAATAGTTTGATTTACTATCCTATTCGTCTACTGATACCATTTCAAATTGATCTTCGTTCAAATTTATTAGATTCTTAGATGATTGTATAAAACCGAAGAAAAATTTCCGGAACAAAACCACTCATTTTCTTTAAACCAGCCAGCCGTTTTTTTGTATTCCTATGAAGACAAACGTTACTTAACACAACATTCGTCCTTCATTTGTTAAAATTCAAGAATATGAAAAATATTGCTTTTTTGTTGTTGATTTCTCTTTTTCTTGCCTGTGAAGCAAATCAAGATTCAACAGAAAATACGAATACATTATCCGCTGAAGAAACGGAAAGTACTTTGTACCAGGAAACGATGGAACTGCATGATTTAGTTATGCCCAAAATGGCAACCATGAATAAATTGAGCAGAACCTTAAAAGAACACCAAACACAATTGACGGAAGAACAAGAGATGATCAAATCTCAAATTGAAGAGGTCATCAACAACCTGGGTACAGCTGATGAAAAAATGATGGACTGGATGCAAAATATGCAACCTCTGGCCGATCTACGCGCATCGCAGTCCCACGAAGAGATCATGAGTTACCTCCAAAAGGAGAAAGAATCGATGGCCTCTATTCAAAAACTCACGAATGAAAGTATCGCAGAAGCTGAAGATTTAATTGAACAATTAACCGCAAAACAATGAACATAAAATATAGCAGCGCCTTAGTGCTAGGTATTTTAACCTTATTAACCGTTACCAATTGTACTCAGGAAGGGCCAAAAGAGTTACCTATTTATGGTGAACGAACTATCGTGAACAATGATACCGTTTACCACCAGGTACCGGATTTCCAATTCGTCAACCAAGACAGCAATATCATCACCAATAAAACTTTTGATGACAAGGTATACGTCGCCGATTTTTTCTTCACCTCTTGTACGACGATCTGTCCGAAAGTAAAAAAACAGATGTTGAGGATTTACGAAAAGTACAGCGATAACGATAAGGTGCTTTTGCTTTCTCACAGTATTGACACCAAATACGACACCGTAGCCCGTTTAAATCGTTATGCCAAAAGCCTGGGCGTCAGCTCCGACAAATGGCATTTCGTCACGGGTGAAAAAGATGACATTTATGGCATTGCCGATGATTATTTTAGCGTTGCCATCGAAGATCCTACTCTACCGGATGGTTTTGATCATAGCGGTTACATTATCCTCGTAGATGAAAATCGCCATATTCGTTCTATGAAAAACGGTACCCAAGCTGAGGAAGTGGATAAATTCATGGAGGATATGGATAGGTTGTTGAAGGAATAAAAGAGCAGACATGAATCATTACGAAATTAGGTGGTAAATTTCAATAATTCGGTTTAGCCCTGATTATCGATTGGTTAAACGAGTTAGCGAGTCAAACGTGTTGTGGAACGCGTTACTCGCTAACCAAGAAAGTAATTATTTAAAAACCAACGTTATAGGGCTACCCTTGAAAATTTGGCATGACTCGTGTTTTCCATAATCACCTGATCGGCAACAAGAAACCTGCACTTAAAGCGATGTTGCGGTTTCTCAGCCTTTCATCAACCAAAGGAATGTCGTATAGCTGAGAAAAGCCGTGATTGTATCTCGCTTCGGCAAAAAACCGACCGTATTCCGTATCAACTTCGAGACCGGCCCCCAATGCACCCCCAATTTCAAAACGTTGAAAATTAATAGCTTCCAGATTTATTGGCGTATCTACCAAGGTAAAATCCAGCAATACATTAGCCCTGGTCAGTAATCGTCCACCGGTCGCATAACCAAAAGTTGGTCCGGCAGTAAGAAAAGCATTGATATTGTTAGTTCCAAGCTTCACTTTTGCCAATAGTGGTAGTTCGAGGTAATCAAGATGGGTTTCCGCCGTTACCCCCAGCGGTAATGGTATATTGAAAAGATTTACATCCGTACTTTGACGAATACCAAACCCCTTCCGGGTATACAATAATTCTGGTTGAAAAGCCAATTGATCCGTAATACCAATTTCCGCAACCCCACCGACACTGAAAGTGGTTATATCCTGAAAATCGGGAATTAAATTATCCAATGACTGGGTAGCGTTGACGTTGGCAAAATTGCCCCCCCCTTTTAGGCCAACGGAAATTTGTGCTTTTAATGAAAATAAAGCCAATAGACTTGTTCGGCGGGATCATCAAACGGCTACAAGTGGCATCCGCCTCAGGCGGACTGTACTTCGTTAATCCCGCAATTTCTGCCATTGGCAGCAATTAAAAATTAACATAAGT
>CAZHNG010000203.1:0-12547 GCA_964533785.1 uncultured Saprospiraceae bacterium
TTAACCTGCCCAGACCCTACGGGCCCTACGTGGCGGCCCTACGTGGACGGCTATGTCGGACCCTACCGGCAGCAGGCGGGCTAGTGGTAACGGTAGGTGGGTGCCAGCGGCCGGCAGAGTGGGCAGGTAGTGTCTGAAATCTGGCGTCTTACTTTAGAGAATCGGACTTTTTGCAGAAAAGCTTAATCAATGGAAGAGACCTTAACCCATAAGCAAGTAACCTTAGACGTAGTCAAATTTGGACGGGAAAACTTTTTCAAGATCTCAAATAGTGACGAAATGCGTCCCTTCTTTATGAGCATCGTGAGTGATTCCAATCACTGGATGTTTATCTCTAGCAATGGTGGGTTAACTGCGGGCAGAAGGAATGCTGAATATGCTCTATTTCCCTATTATACAGATGATAAGATTACCGAATCGGCCGATATCACGGGGAGTAAATCTATTTTTCTCGTTCATAACGGAAGTGATCAACTATCGGTATGGGAGCCTTTTTCAGAAAGATTCGAAGGGAAATATCGAATTAGTAGAAACTTATACAAGAATGCCTATGGTAATAAAGTCCTTTTCGAGGAAATCAACCACGATTTAGGATTAACCTTTACTTATCAATGGAATTCGAGTGATCAATATGGGTTCGTCAAAACCTCAAAACTAACGAACAATACAGCTGCAAAGGTTGAAATATCGATATTGGATGGAATTCAAAACATCTTACCCTATGGTGTGGGCAGTTACATACAAAACCAATCCAGTAACCTTGTCGATGCTTACAAACGCAGTGAACTGGATAAAGAGGCAGGCTTGGGGGTTTATGCGCTCAGCGCTATCATCGTAGACAAAGCCGAACCTAGTGAAGCACTAAAGGCCAACGTTGCCTGGTCGTTAGGACTGGAAAATACCAGCTATTTATTGTCCTCCCTTCAGCTAAAAAACTTCAGGAGAGGTATTCCTGTAGAAGAGGAAGTTGATGTTAAGGCAGAAAAGGGTGCCTATTTCGTCCATAGTCATTTCTCACTTCATCCAGAAGAAGAAAAAGAATGGATGATCATAGCCGACGTTAACAAAAACCACGCTGCGGTCGCCAAAATTTCAGATACCATAAAAAGGGAGCCATCCCTTGCTTCCTTGGTAAAAAAAGATATCGAAAATTGTACGCAAAGTCTGATTGCGCTGAATGCCGCATCCGATGCTTTACAATTAACCGCCGACCAATTCAGAGACGCCAGGCATTTTTCCAACACGCTCTTCAATATCATGCGAGGAGGGATCTTTGATCATAACTACCAGATCGAGAAGTGGGATTTCTCCGATTACCTTGCTAAGGGGAATAAAATGGTATTCGAAAATTCCAAAGCCTTATTGGCCACATTACCGGAAGTATTTTCTATAAGTGATTTGAAAAAACTTGCCTACCAAAGCGAGGATAGTCACTTCAGAAGGCTATGTCTGGAATACATGCCGCTTAAATTTAGCCGTAGGCACGGTGATCCCAGTCGGCCCTGGAACCGGTTTTCAATCAATACCAGAAGTGAAGACGGGTCAAAAATTCTGGACTACGAAGGCAATTGGAGAGATATTTTCCAAAACTGGGAAGCATTGGCCCACTCCTATCCTTGCTTTGTGGAGAGTATGATCTACAAGTTCCTGAATGCTACCACTTTTGATGGCTACAACCCTTACAGGGTAACCAAAGATGGATTTGACTGGGAAACTATTGAACCGGATGACCCTTGGTCTTATATTGGCTATTGGGGAGATCATCAGATCATATATCTCCTTAAACTTTTAGAATTATCAGAAAACCACTTTCCCGGTAGGTTGGCCGCTGCTTTTGCTGAAGAACGCTTTGTTTATGCCAATGTGCCCTATCGTATAAAAAGCTATGAAGCCATTCTTGATAATCCGAAAGACACGATCGATTTTGATGATGTGCTAGACGGCAAAATTCGTGAGAATAGGTCGGCAATCGGAGCAGATGGTGCATTATTGAGCAATAGGAACAATACCATCCATCAGGTTAACTTCATGGAAAAGGTCCTGGCCAGCGTGTTAGCCAAGCTGTCCAACTTTATTCCGGAGGGAGGCATCTGGATGAATACTCAGCGTCCAGAATGGAACGATGCCAACAATGCGCTGGTGGGTAATGGTGTTTCAATGGTCACTTTATATTACCTGCGGCGGTTTCTACAGTTTTTTGATAAAGTGCTTTCTGAATCCGAAATTAAAGAGGTTCAAATTTCCGAAGAACTGGTGCAATTCTATGATCGCATATTCACGACATTTGACCAATACTGGCATTTTCTTTCTGATGAGATTAAAGGAGAAAAGGCCAAATTGATTTTAGATGGTCTTGGGAAGGCGGGGAGCGATTATAGACTAGGCATTTACCAGGAAGCCTTTTCAGGTCATAAGCAATCCATTTCTTTGGAGCATTTAAGCCGCTTCGTCAAGCTGAGTATTGAATATTTAGAACATTCGATCAGAGCTAACCGCAGGCAGGATCATCTGTATCATGCCTACAATTTAATGACCCTTTCTGAAGATGGTAAGGCTATCATGATCTCCTATTTAGATGAAATGTTAGAAGGGCAAGTTGCGGTACTGAGTTCAGGGTATCTTTCTTCTGAAGAAACAGTAGAGCTGCTCGATAGCATGAAGAATAGCCGCCTATTCCGGCCAGATCAATACAGTTATCTCTTGTATCCGAATAAGGATTTACCACTTTTCAGGGAAAAGAACTTAATCCCCGAAAATGCTGTCGCCAAATCAAAACTGCTTACCCAACTGGTAGCTCAGGGTAATGTAGAGATTATTGAAAAAGATATCAACGGTCAATATCATTTTAATGGCAATTTTAAAAATGTTAATGACCTTAATACAGCTTTGGAAAACCTTTCCCATACCAATTATGCTGCCCTGGTAGAAGAGGATAAAAAAATAGTACGCCAAATTTTTGAAGAAGTATTTAATCATAAAGCATTTACGGGTCGTTCGGGTACCTTCTTTGGCTACGAAGGCTTAGGATCAATTTACTGGCACATGGTATCCAAATTGCAACTGGCCGTACAGGAATGTTGCTTAAAAGCGATCAAGGAAAATAAGAGTGAAGAGATCATCGGTAGACTGTTAGAGCATTATTATGAAATTAATGCGGGTATTGGAGTGCATAAGCCGCCAACCTTGTACGGAGCTTTTCCTACGGATCCTTACTCTCACACTCCGGCGGGCAAAGGAGCACAACAACCCGGAATGACTGGACAGGTGAAAGAAGATATTATTAGCAGATTTGGTGAATTAGGGGTTTTGGTAAGTAATGGCAAGCTGCATTTCAACCCATGTCTGTTGAGAAAAGAAGAGTTTTTGGAAGAACCTAAGCTGTTCAATTACGTGGATGTGGAATCGAACCAGCAGCAAATTCAACTGGAAAAGGACTCGCTTTGCTTTACTTACTGTCAGGTGCCCATCGTTTACAAGTTATCAGATCAAGAAGGGCTATTGGTGTTAGATAATGATGGCTCACAAACTCAGTATAATACTCTGGAGCTTGATACAGCATTAAGTGATAAACTTTTTGCGAGGACCGGGTCTATTAAGATGATCGTCGTACAAATAAACCAGAGTAGATTAAGGTGATGAACATCTCTTGTACTCTGGTCTAACTTTAAATAAAAAATGGTGGGATTCAGCATCACCATTTGTAGTAAATCTAGACTTTTGACGCTAGACTCTAGAAGTTAGACAATAAATTCTAACTAATTGACAATCAAGGGCGTTTATTTATTTTGAAAAATTGATATCCATTGAATATCAGCGTTTTGTTGTCTAAAATCTAGCGTCTAGTGTCTAGCGTCAAAAGTCCAATAGTAAATAATAGTTGCGAAAAACTAATTCTTTTTTGTGTTTAGCAACTTGGATTAACAAACAAAACGAAGGCCATATGATGTCGTTGATGAAGGTATTCTGGGTCCTACTATTTCTGGTGATCAGCTTTTCCTGTAATCAAAACCAGCCACCAACAGAAGAAGAAAAACAAACGCAAGAAATGACAGCTTCAGAAATTTTAGGTAATCCCGGTTACCTGGCTATTAGTTATGGAGGATACCGGCAAAATAGCCGTGACGTACAACCAACCGTCGAGGAAATCAAAGAGGACATGAAGATCTTAGCGGCAATGGGCATTAAAATATTACGTACGTACAATACCAAATTGAAACACGCCTCCACTGTACTTGAAGCTATCCGACAATTAAAAGAAGAAGATCCGGAGTTTGAAATGTACGTGATGCTTGGTGCTTGGATTGATTGTGAAAATGCCCGGACGGATAATCCCAACCATGATGCAGAAGATGAAGAAGCGAATGCAGCTGAGATCGATAGAGCAGTAGAAATGGCGAACAATTACCCTGATATTGTGAAAATCATAGCTGTAGGGAATGAAGCTATGGTGAAATGGGCAACATCTTATTTTGTCCAACCCTGGGTAATCTTGAAATGGGTGGAATACTTAAAAGAATTGAGGGAAGGCGGCTACATACCCAAAGACCTTTGGATAACCAGCTCCGATAACTTTGCCTCCTGGGGAGGGGGAGGTGCCGAATATCACGTTGAGGACCTTGAAAAATTGATTAAAGCGGTGGATTATGTCTCACTGCATACTTACCCGATGCATGACACTCACTACAATCCCGAGTTTTGGGGAGTGCTGAAATCAGAAGGGGGCTTTACTGATGTAGAAAAGATAGATAAAGCCATGGAAAGATCGCTGGATTATGCAAAGACTCAATTCCAAAACACCGCGAATTACATTAAAAGTTTGGGCGTAGAAAAGCCTATACATATTGGTGAAACGGGCTGGGCAAGCTCCTCTAACGGGCATTATGGTCCTGAAGGTTCCAAAGCAACCGATGAATACAAAGAAGCAATCTATCACCAACTCATAAGGGAGTGGACCAACGAAGCGGGCATATCCTGTTTTTATTTCGAAGCTTTTGATGAAAACTGGAAAGACGCTCAAAACCCGGGAGGATCCGAAAATTATTTCGGACTATTCACTATTGATGGTAAAGCGAAGTACGCGCTTTGGGACTTGGTGGACCAAGGTGTTTTTGATGGTTTAGGTCGCGGGGGAAATGCCGTTACCAAAACTTTTGGCGGCGACAAGGAAGTTTTAATGGAGCAGGTATTGATCCCCCCTTTAAAAACTTTGAAATAATTATCGATCGTCCTTGCTAAATACACTGTAACACAAATTTCTTTGCATTTTGAAGCCGTCTTTTCGTCCAACTCTTCGTTACGTGCTCGCCTTCGGGACTATGGCCCCGAGGCTCCGCCGCGCCTCGATTTGGACAAAAACCCGGTGGTTCAAAACACTAAGAAACTTATGTTACAGTGTACTAAAGGTAAAACCATGATTATGTTTAAAAATTTATATGTCGCCATAACGATAACAGCATTATTGAGTGCTTGTACCATGAACGAAGAACTAAATGTGGAAGTGTTCGAAACTTCTGCCAATGGAAATAAACTAGAACAAATAACAGAATTTCCAAGGGTTGAAAACGAAGTATTGATAACGATCCATCCGGAAGAAACTTTCCAGACTATCACCGGGTTTGGCGGTTCTTTTACGGAAGCCTCGGCCTATTTGCTCAACCAGCTGAGCCAAGAAAATCGCAAGAAAATATTGGAAGCCTATTTTGGGCAAAGTGGAGCGAAATACTCTCTCACCCGTACCCACATGAACTCCTGTGATTTTTCATTAAGTAATTATTCTTATGCCCCGGTGGAGGACGATAAAACACTGGAAAATTTTTCTATCGAAGAAGATAAGGATGATATAATCCCAATGATCAAGGAGGCCATGGCGATCTCCAATGATGGGTTTAAAATTATTTCTTCTCCCTGGACTGCTCCACCCTGGATGAAGGACAACAACGACTGGCGTGGCGGTAAGTTATTACCCGAATATTACGATACCTGGGCCCTGTTTTTCTCAAAATACATCGATGCTTATAAAGCCGAAGGGATCGATATATGGGGGGTCACCGTGGAGAATGAACCATTAGGCAACGACAATAACTGGGAAAGCATGCACTTCAGCCCGGAGGAAATGACCCTTTTGGTGCAAAACCACCTGGGACCCAAACTGGAGGCCGACGGTAAAGGTCACATAAAGATTCTGGGTTACGATCAAAACCGGGAGCATTTGAAGGAATGGGTGGATGTGATGTTCAAAGATGAGGCCTCATCAAAGTATTACGATGGCACCGCTATACATTGGTACGCCAGCACTTACGAGGTATTCCCGGAAGCCCTCCGGTATGCCCACGACGCTGCTCCTGACAAACATTTGATCCAAACCGAGGCCTGTGTGGATGCCGAGGTGCCCAAGTGGCAGGATGATGCCTGGTATTGGAGCAAGGAAGCGACCGACTGGGGCTGGGATTGGGCGCCTGAAGATCAAAAATATTTACATCCCAAATACGTACCCGTCTATCGCTATGCCAGAGACATCATTGGGTGTCTCAACAATTGGGTAGATGGCTGGGTAGACTGGAACATGGTATTAGACCGGCAAGGAGGTCCTAATTGGTTCAAGAACTGGTGTGTTGCCCCGGTTATAGTAGATCCCGATGCCGACGAGGTTTATTTTACGCCTATCTACCATACGCTGACTCATTTCAGCAAGTATATAAGACCCGGTGCCCATCGTATCGGAATGGAACTTTCTAACGATAAGCTGTTGGCTACCGCCGCTGCTAATCCGGACGGGTCTATTGCACTAGTCGTTTTAAATCAAGAGAAAGAGCCAATAACCATAGTGCTTTCGTTGGGCGAAAAAACTACTACGGTATCTATAAATGGTCAAGCCATACAGACTATCTTAATACCAAAAATTGATGTCTAATGCTTCAATAAGAAATTAAATCCAGGTCCATCACATAAACGAAAAATCATGTCTAAATATGTAACAGCGGCAAAAGATAGAGTTCCTATAGTTCAAAAGGCGGCCTTTGGGGCAGGTCACCTGGTCAATAATTTGCTGCCGGGCGCATTAGGAATATTTATGTTCTTTCTGCTGACTGCCTTTGGCATGGACCCTTTTTTAGCAGGGATACTAGGTGGTTTACCAAGGCTATTTGATGCCGTTACTGACCCGGTCATGGGTTTTATTTCTGACAACACCAAATCGCGATGGGGGCGGAGAAGGCCCTATATTTTTGCGGGTGCTATATTGAGCGGGGTATTATTTGCCATCTTGTGGCAGCTTGATGAGAACAATTCGCAATCGTACAATTTCTGGTATTTTCTCATCTTATCCCTGGTCTATTTAATCGGCAACACCGTCTTCTCAACACCTTTGATCGGATTGGGTTATGAGATGACTTCGGATTATAACGAACGTACCCGTTTGATGGCATTTTCGCAAATTGTAGGTCAGGTTGCCTGGATGATCGTTCCCTGGTTTTGGGTGCTTATCGCCAACCCTAATCTTTTTGAATCACAAGCCGTTGGTGTTCGGCGACTATCCATAATTGTTGGTGTCATTTGTATTTTATTAGGGATATTACCCGCTATTTTCTGTAAAGGTATAGATGCTTCACATATGGAAAATAGGAAAGAATTATCGTTGAGTTCTTTGCTTTCTAATTTGAAAGACCTTTTTGAAGGAATTGTTCAGGTAAGTAAAAACAAGCCTTTTGTGAAACTCTGTGGAGCAACTTTCTTGGTCTTCAACGGCTTTCAAATGGTGGCCTCCTTCAGCTTCTTTATCATTGTTTTCTATATGTTTAATGGAGACTATGGTCTTGCCGGTAATTGGCCGGCCTGGTTTTCAACCATCAGTGCGATGGCCACTGCTTTTTTGATCATTCCCGTTATTACCTGGATGTCAAACAAAGTGGGCAAGAGAAAGGCTTTTATTATATCTACGGCCATTTCCATAGTTGGATATGGCCTTAAATGGTGGGGTTTCAATCCGGACAATCCGTGGTTAATCTTTATGCCTATTCCGCTAATGGCATTCGGAATAGGTGGTTTGTTTACCCTCATGATGAGTATGACAGCGGATGTTTGCGACCTGGATGAATTAAATAACGGTATGCCACGCAAAGAAGGAACATTTGGTGCCATTTATTGGTGGATGGTGAAACTCGGCCAGGGACTAGCCTTAGTTTTAGGCGGATTAGTATTAAAAATGGTTGGCTTTGACCAAAATTTGGCTCAGCAAACTGCTGAAACGATGACCAATTTACGCCTTGCGGACATCATCATTCCGGCAGTAACCGCTGGATTGGCCATTTTGGTCATGTGGAACTATGGCTTGACCGAAGAACGGTCACGAGAAATAAAAAAAGAGTTGGAAGCGCGAAGAGGGGAATTATAACTTTAAACTATTTAAGAAATAGAAATTAACTAGGAAGAATGACCATCTCTAAAATATTATAATATGTCTGCAGAAATAGTAGTCCTAATTATTGGTGCGGTGTTGATCCTAATTGCGATTGTGGATAGCATAAAGATAAATGATTCCTCCCTCGGCCTGATGGATATCAAACTGAAAATTTTGCTGGGGATAATTGGGTTCATATTAATCATATATGGAGGGTACTCATTTGGAACTGTTGCGATGCCAGGTCAACTGGAACAAGCGGTGGAAGGGAACAAATTACAAGTAGAGTTGCCAGTTAAAAAGGTCCAGGTAATATCGCCGATTGAAGGCGATTCCGTCAAATGCCGGATTTTAACAATGGGGGTTTATCCGGATGCCCATGATAAAGATATTTGGGTACTGTTAAAACCCTCCGATGATAAATATTATCCCCAATCGGATCATACCAACACCTCTTTTAAAAGAAACGGAGAATGGCAGGTTATCACCAGGTTTGGAGGAGACAAAGGGGAATCGTATGATATAATCGTTTATGAAACGGATCCATCTGCCTCTCAATTCTTTAGTGCTACCATTGAAAATTGGAAAGAAGCCTTATCCTATCCAGGTTTAGAACTCGAAGAACTTCCAAGTGGCGCAAATGAGGTCGACAGAATCGTAGTGTCATTAAAAGAAAATTGTAGAGGTGTCTTCTAACTAACGAGAACAGAAGCACTATTGCCGCCGGCCCTAATAGGAGAGGCGCGGCAGTTGAACAATAAATCAACTTTAAATGAGTAACACAAAAATGGCCGCGCATAAGGTCCCTTACGGACAAAAAATCGCCTTCGGAGTAGGGATGTTTGCCAATCAAATGTTTCCCGCCGTACTGAGTATATTCATGGTCGTATTGGTCCAGGATCTGGGTTTCCCGGGGTGGATGTGGGGAATATTGTTCTTTCTGCCCAGGGTTTTTGACTCCATTACCGATCCTATAATGGGCTTTATCTCCGACAATACGAAATCGAAGTGGGGACGTCGCAGACAATACGTATTCATTGGAGCAATCATTATGGGTATTGCCTTTGTGGTTATGTGGCAGCTTTACAGGGAAAATGGGGTTAACTATAACTTTACTTATTTTCTCCTTTGGTCTTTTGCTTTTTACCTGGGGCTGACCATTTTCAGTGTGCCGTATGTGGCCATGGGTTACGAAATGAGTAACGATTTCCATGAACGTACATCAATTATGGCCGTTGCACAGTGGATCGGGCAGTGGGCATGGGTTATCGCCCCCTGGTTCTGGGTCATTATGTATGATCAGGGCTGGTTTGAATCGGCTGATATAGCGACGAGGGAATTAGCCATATGGGTCGGAATTGCTTGTATGCTTTGCGCTATGGTTCCAGCCATATTTCTGAAAAGTAAACCCACACTGAATGAAGATTATGCTCCCCTTACCTTTAATACTATTGGTAGTAGTTTATTAGAAATCCTGGAGAATTTTAAGGAAGCCTTTAAGTCGCCACCATTTGTCAAACTGTGTATATCTACATTTTTTATTTTTAATGCCTTTAACACCATAGCTGCATTTTCCTTCTTTATCATTGTGTACCATTTATTCAATGGAGATGCCGGAGCTGCAGGAGTTTGGCCAACACTATTTGGCAGCCTCGCCTCTCTTGTAACTACTTTCCTGGTTATACCTACGGTAGCCTGGATGTCGAAGCAAATGGGTAAAAAGAATGCATTTATGCTCTCCCAAGGCATTTCGGTCATTGGTTATATCATGTTGTGGTTTCTTTTTATTCCGGGAAAACCCTATATGTTTATATTCGCATTGCCCTTTTTCTCCTTTGGGATCGGAAGTTTATTTACCCTGATGATGTCCATGACGGCCGATGTTATTGATATTGATGAATTAAAATCAGGAAAACGTAGAGAGGGTGTTTTTGGCGCTATTTATTGGTGGATGGTAAAGTTTGGTTTCGCCATTGCCGGATTGTTAAGTGGTGCCATTATGAGCGTGGTCGGTTTCGACCCAACTTTGGAAGTACAACCTGAGTCGGCTGTAACTGGTTTGAGAATATTCTATTCCGGTTTTCCGATCCTGGGAACGCTTATCTCCTTGTGGGTAATGCGTAATTACAACGTTAGCGAAGAACGGGCTAATGAAATACGCGCTGAATTGGAAAGACGTAAAAAGGGAACCCCAAAGAAGGCTTCATCCTATTATCAAACCGACAAGCTTTTGTCCTTGACCGCTCTTGGAATAAATATCGACTCGAAATCCGATATCGATTTTACCACAAAAAGTGATGCTGAAATAAAAGAACTATTTTTAAGCGCATTAAATAGCGGGCTTCATGGCTTGTGTTTTAGCCCCTATTTGGAAGGGCAGGATATTGGCGACATCCTTTCCGAAGCACAAATTCGTCAGCGTATGGAGATTGTGGCCCCTTATACCAAATGGGTACGCTCATTTTCGTGTACGGAAGGTAACGAGTGGATTCCAAAGGTCGCCCGCGAAAAAGGATTGAAAACATTGGTGGGCGCCTGGCTAAGTGAGGATGAGGACCAAAATGAAAAAGAGATCAATGCTTTAATTGATCTCGCGAAGTCAGGGTACGTAGATATTGTTGCTGTGGGTAATGAAGTACTACTTCGTAACGAATTATCCGAATACGAAGTATTGGAATATATTAGTAGGGTAAAAGAGGCCTTACCTGATATTCCCGTCGGTTATGTCGATGCCTACTATCAGTTTCATGAGCGCCCTAACCTTGTCGATGCCTGCGATTTGATCTTAGCGAACTGTTATCCATTTTGGGAAGGTTGCAATATCGATCAAGCTTCATTATATTTAAAACAAATGTATGCGATAACCCAACGCGTGGCAAAAGGCAAACCGGTATTGATTACCGAAACCGGATGGCCCAACCAGGGAAGTAATACGAATAGCGCCGAACCTTCTCCAAAAAATGCCATGAAATATTTTATCAACGTCCATAATTGGCAGAAGGAAAACAATGTTCCATTATTTTATTTCTCCTCTTTTGATGAGTCCTGGAAAGTTCATCATGAAGGAGATGTTGGCGCACGCTGGGGAATTTGGGATAAGAACGAAAAACTTAAATACGTATAGCCATGTCATATAGAACAGGAAGCAAGTTAAGCCCACAGCGAAAAGCGTTATTCGATAAAAACAAGGAGCAATTACGTGATTTATTCCGGCAAAGACTGCAAAATGGGATGCATGGACTTTGTTTCAGCGCCTACGAAGAAGGACAAGAACCGGGTTCCATATTAACCGAAGCCCAGGTACGGCGGCGTATGGCCATTATTGCGCCATATACTAAATGGATTCGTTCTTTTTCTTGCATCGAAGGCAACGAATTAATCCCTATCATCGCACGTGAATTCGGATTGAAGACCCTGGTCGGTGCCTGGTTGGGAACGGATAAGGAGTTAATTGAACAAGAAATAGCCGGCCTAGTCAAGTTGGCCAACGAAGGCTACGTAGATATTGCTGCCGTTGGTAATGAAGTGTTGTACCGAAACGATCTGACTGAAACTGAATTACTGGAATATATCGGAAGGGTGAAAGAAGCACTGCCAGATGTACCCGTTGGTTATGTAGATGCTTACTATGAATTTAGCGTTCATCCAAACATTACCGCTGCCTGCGATGTCATTTTAGCTAATTGTTATCCCTATTGGGAGGGGTCTCATATCGATTATGCGATGATCCACGCTAAGCAAATGTATTACCAGGCGACGCACGCGGGTAATGGTAAAAAGGTCATCATCACCGAAACGGGTTGGCCAAGTCAAGGCACTGGTTTGGAGGATGCTCATCCCTCGGCAGAAAACTTCCTGAGGTATTTTCTGAATATCCAGCAATGGTCAGCACAAGACAATATCGACGTCTTTTACTTTTCGTCCTTCGACGAATCCTGGAAAACGGGACCCGAAGGCGATGTAGGGGCTTATTGGGGGCTGTGGAATGCTCAGGAAAAACTAAAATTCTGAGAAAGGGTTTAATCATTCGCTTATGCCTGAAGCAGGTAATCTCATCTCATTTTGTTTTTAGCAATAATTTCAAAGCTACAAATAAGTAAGAAAGCAGATTTAAGATGCCACCTGCCCACCTGGCGGTAACGGCAGGCGGGG
>CAZHNG010000204.1:0-12500 GCA_964533785.1 uncultured Saprospiraceae bacterium
AAATTGAAATTTTTTCTTTTTAGGCTCCATGCTCTCAAACGTTTGCCCAGGCCCAGACGGGCCCCACGTGGCGGGCCCTACGCGGACGGCTGTGGGGTAAACCCCGGAACGTTGAAAATCTCTAAAATTCAACTTGCGGGATTGTCTCGTATACTCGTCGAGCCCGCTTAACTCGAAACTCGCTGTAAAAGAGGCTGTATCACAAGTATATTGAGTAGTTTCCCTACAACACCACGTAGGGTCTGCCTCAGGCTGATAGTTACATTAGAAGAAACTCCTAGAACACATCAGAAATGTTGACCGTCAACTCCTTATGTGTACTACTGTGAAAACTCTTATGTGACTATGTGGTAAAAAATAGACTTATGAGACAACCTCTTCAACTCGAAACTACTAACTCGTCGAACCCCTCTACCACAAATGATGAACCTCCTCCTTGATATACTCCTCATAAATGGCATTCATCTTTGCGATCTTTTCTTCCGGCAAAGGCGGCAGATCATAAACCGAAAGATTAGAAAGCACCTGCTCCACCCTTGAGGCACCCGGAATAATGCAGCTCACCTCCGGAAATTGCAAGATCCATTGTAAAGCAATCGGTGCTAAATTTTGCTGATCAGGGAACAAAGCCTTTAATTCCTCAACCGCCTTTAGCCCTAGCCCATAATTGATACCAGAAAAGGTTTCTCCTTTATCGAAAGCAGCCCCTTCCCGATTAAAATTACGGTGATCTCCTTCGGTAAAAGTTGTTTGTGGATTGTATAAGCCTGTCAACAGACCACTTGCCAGGGGCACCCTGACGATAATGCCAATGTTACGGCGTGCCGCTTCTTGGAAAAACAACCCGGCCGGGCGTTGCCGAAAAAGATTAAAAATGATCTGAACGGTCGTTACATTTGGATATTCGATGGCTTTTAGCGCTTCCTCTACTTTTTCTACGCTAACGCCGAGGTTTAATATTTTGCCTTGTTCCTGGAGTCGTTCGAAGCGTTCAAAGATCTCCGGGCGGTAGTAAACTTGGGTGGGCGGACAATGTAGCTGGATCAGGTCCAGGGCTTCCAGTCCGGTCCGACGCAGACTGTCTTCTACGTATTGCTGCAAAACGTCTGGTTGATAGCCTTCATTAACGTGGGGATTGATCTGGCGCCCGCACTTAGTGGCTACATAGACTTTTTCGGAACGAGAACGTACCACCCGGCCCACTGCCGTTTCACTTAAGCCCATCTCGTAGACATCGGCGGTATCGATGAAATTGACGCCGTGATCGATGGCGATGTTAATGATTTTATCCGCATTTTCATCGTCGAATTTAGAGCCCCACTTGCCGCCTACTTGCCAGGTGCCCAGCGAGAGCTCAGATACTTGGAAATTGGTTTTGCCTAGTTGTCGGTATTGCATAATGTTTTGATTTTTGAACCACGAAGAACCTGGAGTGCATAGCGCTTTACTTTATCATTACTAAGTGACATATTGACTTACTTTCTCTTTTCCAGTCTTTTTCTCAACTCCTTTAATTCTTCCTGCTTTAGATCCCTCCACTGCCCGGGTTTTATTCCATCCAGTTTGATATTCATTATTCTGATGCGCTTCAGCGTCCGTACTTTGTAGCCCAGGTATTCGCACATGCGCCTGATCTGCCGGTTTAATCCCTGGGTGAGAATGATTTTGAAAACGTTTTTACCTTTTTTTTCGATCTGGCAAGGATTGGTCACCGTTCCCAGAATAGGAACTCCCTGGCTCATTCTTCGGATAAAACGATCCGTTACGGGCTTGTCAACGGTGACGATATATTCTTTTTCGTGGTTATTTTCTACTCGTAGAATTTCATTGACAATATCCCCGTCGTTTGTTAGCAAAATCAATCCTGACGAAGCTTTATCCAACCTACCGATCGGAAAGATCCGTTGCGGATGCCCCACAAAGTCTATGATATTATCTTTATCTCTCAGGTCGGTAGTACAAGTGATGCCCGGCGGTTTGTTCAAAGCGATGTAAACCAATTTGGGTTTTGGCTTTAATGCCTTATCATCCAACGTAACCACATCATTTTCAAGAACGCGGTTGCCTTTTTTGGCCGTTTGCCCATTGATCTTCACCCGCCCTGCTTCAATCCATTTATCTGCTTCACGGCGCGAGCAAATACCGGTACTACTGATATATTTATTGAGACTGATAGATTGTGCATTATCCTCCATGCTACCCTTTGAAATCGATCTTTTTGTGCGTACCGTCGCAATAAGGTTTATTTTCAGAGGCACCGCAACGACAGAATGCCGTTACTTTTTTCCGCACTTCCATTCTATCTTCGGCATGCTTTACCGTAATCGTTCCGTGTACCAATAAAGGGCCATCTTTGGCTACCTCTACTTTGGTCTCTGCCGTTGGTTCTTCTTTCTTCTCCTCGCCAACCAAATAATAACTCAATGCTCCCGAGGGACAATGATCGATTTGTGCCATCAATTCTTCCGTAGTAGCATTTTCTACCTTTATCCAGGGTCTTTCGTCAGGATTATACACCTTGGGCAAACGTTTAACGCATTCTTCCGAATGAATACATAATTTGGGTTTCCAAACTACGGTTAATTCGCCGTTCGAGTACTCTTTTTTTACATTTCCACTCATCATTATGCTATTTTAATTCCTTTCAATACCAATTTTCTCCATTCCGGGTGTTTTTTGATGTAAGCGGCCACGAAAGGACACATGGGCACTAAGGTCAGCCCCAACCGCTCAACTTCCTCTAACACCATCCTGATCAAAGTAGAACCAACCCCTTTACCTTCCAGTTCGACCGCCACTTCCGTATGGGTTAGAAATATTTTGTCTTTGGTTTTAATGTATTCCAAACGCGGTACGAAACCATCGATGTGAATTTCGTATTGTTTTGCTGTTTCATTGTTGATCAGCTGATAGTTATTTTCCACGATAAATTTTTTTGATAAAATAGGAGACTATTCAAGATAAAAGTAGCTTTTTTCAGTCGCTTTCGTTTTAAATACACTGTAACACAAATTTCTTTGCATTTTGAAGCCGTCTTTTTGCCCAACTCTTCGTTACGTACTCGCCTTCGGGACTATGGCCACGAGGCTCCGTCGCGCCTCGATTTGGACAAAAATCCGGTGATTCAAAACACTAAGAAACTTATATTACAGTGTATTAAAGGATTCATTATTTCATGTTTTCCGGAACATTACCTTGAGTTTCGGTAATTACGCCGTTCTTATCATAAAATATTTCATAGATCATTTCACCATCTTCGTAGAAGCCATAGCGTGCAAGCAGGCTATCGGGGTGCCAGCGCCGCTGCAACCCATCCATTGCTCCAGGAGCTGAATAAAAATAATTGATGTAAGGGCTACCATCTCCACGCCACATTCTTTCGCTGCCGAGGGATTTGCCGTCTTTCATATGAAAATCATGATCCAATTGACCGTTTTCGAAATAGCCGATTTGCCAAACGGGCTGCCCCATTTCATATTTGATATAGCGGTATTTGTGATCCGTATCCTTAAAAGCTTGATAAGACCAACCAGTGTAAGGCACCCCATCAAGATAATAATAATCCATTCTTCTACCCTCGCCAATCGATGTTTGCTGCTTCACAAGCAAAGAAGCATCGATCTTATCCAAAAGTTCTAAGGCCTCCATTGAAGGAGTTTCAGGGTCGCGGTGATAGGGAACTTTGGATGGCACGGCTTCGGTCTGGGCATTGCATCCCGCTAAGTATAAAACAAACAGGAACAAATAGATTCTTTGCATATCTATAAAAATTATTTCTAAAGAAATGGTTAATAATAAACTAACGGTTAAACCATCCGACTATTTTGAATAGAACAACTGCTAATTCTATTCACCACTATTGGAGTCAAACTTTAAATCGTTTTTTTATCAATCATATCGACCTCAATTGTTCCCGAACAAATTTAGCACTTTGTACCGCACCTTCCATATAACCAGGAAAATGGGGAGCCGTTTCAGAACCAGCAATAAAAAAGTTTTCATCAAAGAACGGTTGACGGAAAATAGCATGACCATTGTTTTGGTGTGGAATAATGGATTCGTCATATTGTCTGAATGTATAATGCTCATGACGCCAGACCAGTTCTTCATACCATGTATAATCCAAAGCACTTTTCCCATAGTACTTTTGTAATTGCTTCAAAATAGCCTCTAAACGTTCTTGTTTGGTAAGACAATGAAATGCACCATTCAAAAAACCTTTGAGTGCAAAGGCCTTATCTTGATAATTCGAATGATCGTACATTTCTGGTACCGGGCCCACATTACTAAAGATCGTACCACTGGAATGTCCTTCCCGCCAAAATGGTTTTTGGTACGTCAACCCCACTTTGATGGACTCCCCCATCCAGGTATGGGTAACCTTGGCAATCTCTGAAAATGCTTTGGGCAAAGCTGGTTCGATTTGCACGGTCTTATGGAGCAGATAAGGTGGCAAGGTACTCACCACTTGTTTTGCTAGATATTCACCTCGATTGGTTGTCAGATGTACCTCTCCTTTTTCGTAGGAAATCTTTTTTACCGCTTCACTTAATTGCACGGAAGTATTAGTTAATGATCCAGTCAGTCGTTGAATAAGTTCGTAAGTGCCTCCAGCAATGCGGTAGCTAGGATCCGGATTTGATGGTAATGCTGCAATTTGCGGAGGATTAATCGACATGGGTTCGTAGATCGCATATTTGCCCATCCGTTGTTCGAAAATATCCAGGCCTAGTTCTTTTAAAAGACTTACGAGGGCAGTATGCTTCATTCCCAGCCAGGTGGCTCCCATTTCCAACGATGCCATGCCGGTTTGATATTTTGTTAAGATTCTACCGCCCAATCGATTCCGTGCTTCTATTACCAATATAGATTTTCCGCTTTGCCGAAGAAAATAGGCTAATGCCAAACCGGTTAAGCCGCCTCCTATGATAATGATATCTTTGTTGTGCATTTTGATTCTAATTTTATTTAAATGAACAGCTATTTCTGATGTGAAACGTACGTGGGTTGCCACCAAAACACAAAAGCTCAAAATCCTCACAAAAAAGATTAGAGGATGTTTTGATTTTTTCTACGTGTAAGTTCTACATGAGAAATTGCTGTTAAATGAATTGCTTGGATAGCAAAAGGTTGACCACAAGAGGTTTTATTCCTTATTTTTAATAGACTTATCTAATAAAATTCGAATATGGATAAAGCGCAAAGTAAGTCCTCCGAGTTGATTTTAAATAAAGACGGAAGTATCTACCACCTCCATCTCAAAGAAGAACACATAGCTCCCACCGTTATTTTGGTAGGTGATCCAGGGCGGGTCGAAAAAGTGAGTCATTACTTTGACACCGTCGAATTTAAAATTCAAAATAGAGAATTCATCACCCATACTGGGATTTTCAAAAATCAACGATTGACTGTTCTTTCCACGGGTATCGGCACCGACAATATCGATATTGTAATGAATGAATTGGACGCTGTGGCTAATTTGGACCTTGAAACTGGAATGCCTAAAACAGAGAAAAAGTCACTTAATATTGTACGCATCGGCACTTCCGGTGCCATCCAGGCTGATATCCCTGTAGGTTCATTTGTTCTTTCCGAATACGCATTAGGCTTTGACGGATTGGTTTATTACTATGATTCAAAAATCCCGGTTATCGAGCAAGAACTGACCGGAGCCATTAATCATCATTTAAAATGGAATCCCAAACTAGCGGTACCCTACATCGTTAAGGCATCCGACAGTCTGGCGAATCAACTGGGTCCGGATATGTTCAGAGGAATAACGGCTACCGCTACCGGCTTTTACGCACCTCAGGGAAGGGCAGTATCCCTGGATATTAAGGATAAAATATTGGAAAAAAAGTTAAGCAGTTTTCAACAACAAGGATTGCGCATCACCAACTTTGAGATGGAAACCTCCGCGATCTACGCACTGGGCAAAATGATGGGGCATCAGTGCTGTACTTGTTGTGCTATTTTAGCCAATCGGGCCACGGGTGAGTTTGCTGAAAACCGAATTGCCCCCGTTGAGGAATTAATCCAAACCGTGTTGGACAGATTAGTGGAATGTAACTAAAAACCAAATCCATGGGCAGGAGCAATACTATTTTTCTGAATTTTTTAATAGGTACTTCCGGCTTGCTGGCTATTTATTTCCAGGAAATTGGACAAGTCGGCATTTATAGCTTTATGAAGCCGCTGACCACGATCTTAATTATTTTGATCCCTTTATTTTTTGGTGCAACCGAATGGAAGCGGTATAGATACTACATCACTATTGGCTTGGTATTTTGTCTGCTCGGTGATACCCTTTTGTTGAAAGATTCCTTTTTTGTATTTGGATTATTGGCCTTTCTGATTGCTCATCTCCTGTTTGCGTTGGGTTTTATCTCAGTGGGCGGATTTAAAAAATATCCCATACCGTTAGTCTTACTTTTGTTTTTTGGTATAAGCATGTATCTATACCTTTTGCCTGACTTAGACACCATGAGCATCCCGGTAGCGGTATATATGCTTTTTATCATTATGATGGGTTGGCAGGCATTGAACTTGTTTGTTTGGCAAAAAAAGAGAGTCTACTTGGTTATCGGACTAGCCGCCGCATTATTCATTTTTTCGGATAGTATGATTGCCCTCAACAAGTTCAAGTTTCCTTTTGCGTATTCAGGAGTGGTAATTTTAGCTACTTACTGGATCGCAATTGCCCTTATAGCTAATAGCACCTGGTGGATCGCCAGAAACTGAGCGCCCGATTACAATTGTATTTTCAGAAACACCCGCAGGTGGGGTTCCCATTAAATTGTTGAAAGACAAAATCTCGAAAAAATCAAAGCCGGGGATCCACCTCCTCACTCTCCAAAGCCAACACCCCAAAAACACTTTCGTGTACGCGCCTCAATGGTTCTTTGCGCACAAAGCGCTCCAATGCTTCCACACCGAGCGCAAATTCCCGTATCGCCAGTGAGCGTTTACGCGATAAACCACGGCGTTTCAGGCGTTCCAGGTTTCCGGGCATATCGTATTCTGGTCCGTAGATGATGCGTAAATACTCTTTCCCCCTGCATTTAATGGCGGGCTGCAATAGGCCTTTCTCACCTTTTACAATAAAGTCAAAAGGTTTCACCACCATTCCCTCTCCTCCCTTTGCGGTTAAATCCAACCACCAATCTATGGCAGCTTGAATACTGGCTTCATCAATGGTTTCGACCACCTTGAAAGGGGTAGGCAGTAATAGTTTTTCATCCTGCCGGCAGAAATCCTTGATATTTTCCATGTGCCACTGATGGTCTTTGTCGACATGGACTGCACCTTCCGTAGCAAGAATATGAAAAGGGGCCAACTTATAATCATCAATAGACTGAACTGGCCAGCAATAATGCCGGTAAGCATCGATGTATTTGGCCACAGCAGCTCTTTTGGCACTATATTTTTCCAGAATAGGCTGAACTCCTTCGATCCCTCTTTCCAGTGTTTTTTGCAGCACCGATTCTACCTCCGGCAGTGCGTTTCGGGCAGCAGCGCCAACCGCAGCGTACTGGTCTTTCAATAATAATTGTGCTTTGGCCGACCAGGGCATCAACTCGGTATCCAAACAAACCCAGTCGGTTTTGAACGTATCCCAGAAACCTGATGCGGTTAATGCTTGTTTCACCCTCCCCAAAAAGGAAGTTTCTAATTCCGGATCACTGAAGAAGCTCCTGCCCGTCCGGGTATAACAAACACCGATCCCTTCATTTTTAACTCCAAACCGTTTTAAAGCGGCCGCCTCATCCTTGCAAACGACCAATACCGCCCGGGAGCCCATATGTTTTTCTTCACAGACGATTTTTTCTACCCCTCTCTTCTTATAGTAATTAATGGCCTGTTGCGGATGCTCCAAAAATTCCGGTAATTCACTGGTCTCACAGGGAGACATGGTCGGCGGCAGATAGATCAACCATTTCGGATTAATTGCAAAACGGCTCATCACTTCCAAAGCGGCAATAGCGTTTTCTTCGCGAATGGTGATGTTATGCCTTAATCTGGTTTGTACAATCCGTTTACCAGTAACCTCTTCGATATTCAACAAATCATCGTATTGCTGTTGTTGCGTCAACGCCGTTGGAGAAAGCATTTCCAGGGGGCGTTTGGGTTCACAGTAAACTTTCTTCGCTTTAACGGCAACCAACTCCTCTTCCGGATACCTCAAAGCAGTCAATTTCCCCCCAAACACACAACCGGTATCAATATCAATGGTATTATTCAACCATTCGGCCTCAGGTACAGGGGTGTGGCCGTAGACTACTTTTGCCCTACCCCGGTACTCAGCCGCCCAATTGTAACGGACCGGCAGACCAAACTCATCGATCTCCCCCGTTGTTTCTCCGAACAAACAGAAGGATCTGACTGCACCGGAACCTCTACCTTGCATCTCCTCCTTCAACCCGGCATGCGCAACTACTAAACGACCATCATCAAACACATAATGACTGATCAGGCTATACAGGAAATCTTTGACTTCCTCCAAAAATTCCGGTGTTTCCTTTTCCAGTTGTTCCAAAGTCTCTGCCAGTCCATGAGCGATTTTTACTTTTCTGCCGCTTAACTTTTTCTGTAGTTTTAAATCGTGGTTACCCGGTACGCACCAGGCAACACCGCTTCGGACCATACTCATTACCAGCTTTAATACCGCCGGCGAGTTCGGTCCCCGGTCAACCAGGTCCCCCAGAAAAATAACCTGCCGGTTTTCCGGATGATCGACTTTCAACCCAAAGTTTTGCCCGTCATGGGGTACTTCATGAATTTGGTAACCTAGCTTTTCCAACAACTCGATCGTCTCATCGTAACAACCGTGAATATCCCCGATGATATCGAAGGGGCCCTTTATATCCTTTTTGTTGTTGTACAATTTTTCGCGGATAATGCCTTCGACGCTGTCAACTTCAGCGGGCGTACTTAAAACATAAACCTGTTTAAAGCCCTCTTTCTTTAGGCCACGTAACGAACGCTTCAACTGCCGCTGCTGATTGCGAATGACGTGGTCGCCAAAATTTCGATCCGGGCGTAACGCATTCCTTTCTGCACAGATCTCCTGGGAAATATTCATCACAATAGCTACCGGAAGCGCATGGTAAGACTTAGCGATTTGCATCAATTGCTGACGGGACTCTCTTTGCACGTTGGTAGCGTCCACTACGGTTAACAATCCATTCTTCACCCGCATCCCTACGATATAGTGCAATAATTCAAAAGCATCTGGGGTGGCTGCCTGACTGTTCTCATCGTTTGAAACGATACCCCGGCATTCATCAGAAGAAACCACCTCGTGCTTGCCGAAGTGCTTACGGGCAAAAGTACTTTTCCCGGAACCTGAAGGCCCTACCAATAAGATTAATGATAATTCGGGTACATTAATTTCCATAGCTAAAAATTCCCATTTGTGAAGGAGCTCCTACTTTTTCATCTTCCTCTCCAATCGGCAGGAACTCCACTTTATAATTATTCTTTTCCGCCACCCGCTTTGCCCATTGCTGAAATTCAGCCCTTGTCCATTCAAAGCGGTGATCTTTATGACGCAATTTCCCTTCTTCCATTTTTTCAAAAAGTACGTTGTACTCCACATTGGGCGTAGTAATAATTACCGTTTTGGGTTGGGCACATTCGAAAACCACCCGTTCGAAAGATTTTAACCGCGCCTCATCCAGGTGTTCTATCACCTCAACGATAGCCGCGGCGTCGTAGCCTTCCAGCCGTTTATCCTGGTAGGTAAGGGCTCCCTGAAAAAGTTCCAGCCGTTCTTTTTGCATAGGCGCCATTCGATCGTAGCGTAACCGGTCCTTGGCTTTGAGCAACCCATAGTAGGACACATCCATACCGGCAATTTTGGTAAACTGTTTTTCTTTCAAAAGCATACGCAGTAATTTACCTTCCCCACAACCCAAGTCAACAACCCGTTCCGCACCTGACTCTTTTAGTTTTTCCAGAACCAAAGACAGCCTTTGCTGGTGCAGGCTTTGTTTTATTTCCGCAATAGCGGGTTCTTCTTCCTCTTCATGGATGTCTTTATCTTCGCCCTCATTAAGCTTCTCCAATGCTTTACGGGTTAGCCCTCGTAAATTGATGAGGTAACGCCTGACAATTTGTTCCTTTTCGGGATGGTCCTCCAGCCAGCCTTTACCTTTATCTAACAGCTTGTCGATCTCTTTTTGGCTAACGTAGTAGTGTTTATCATTATCCAATACCGGGATCAGTACGTACAGGTGAGTAAGTAATGCCTGGACGGTAAGGGTATGAGAAAGCTCCAAGGTGAAATATTTGCTCTCTCCCCAATCCTCAAATTGCTCATCTAAAATATGGCGTTGCAGCTTGACGGTGTATCCCAGCGGTTCAAACAATTTTCGGATCAATAGCTCTCCACCTTTCGGGGACGGTAATACGGCGATCTTTACCTCGAAGGGCATTTTCACATTTACCAGTTCAGGCTTACCGGAGCACGTCCCGTTCATGGCCGTAGAAAATGCTTTGGCAATAGCCGTACTCATAAAGGAAGAAGCCACGTAAGGCCGGTCATTGACGTAATGGTCGAGCGTAGTACCCTGTCTTCCTTTTTTCCCCCTGACCATACCGACAGGATCGATATCTATTAACAAGGCAATGGTCGTTCTTTCCTCCGAACTTTCAGGGTAGAAAATATGAGCTTTGCCAATTGCAAGATCAACGGATTGGAATCTGTCCGGATGTTTGTGCAAAAGAAATCCGAGATCAGTTGCCGGGCGGTAAGTGGTTGTCAGGGTTAATAACATTGCGGTTTATTTATAAGAGGTGTCACCTAGGTGACACCTCTATAACACGATACTTCCGTAAATAATTCATTTCAACACTACATTTTTAAAACTGCTTTCAAATTCCGCAATCAAAGCATTGATCTCTTCGCCTTTGTATTTGCCCGAAAAATGAATTGGGATCGCTTCTCCAACGCCACATTCTCTCATAATAGAACCTGATTTTTCGGCATAGCTGTGAAAGTTCTCTCTGGCTAATTCTTCATCCTCATTGCGGTAGAAACATTCAATAAAAACTTTATTACAACCTTGAAAAAGCGCTTTGATCTTTTGATGATTTTCCGGGCTGGCCGCGTGATCCATGATTACACCGAGCGTATCTCCTTTTTTGATATTCAATAAATGAAATAGGTCTTTCGCCTGATGATTTTTTCCGTCGATCTCAATAGGAGCTTGCGGAAGTTGGTTTTCAAAGGCATTTTTTAACTCCCTTACCCAGGGACCGCCTGTTAACCCAGTACCCTCCAGATCAATAATGGTATGGTCTTTTTCCTGGAACAGGTAGGCGATCGAATCAATTCTATGATCGAGAATGGCAAATTTCACCTGAAAACGGTTATTGCGGTATAATTCCCCATTGGTGATGGTGCCGACCTGGTGCAAACTCCATTCTATAGGTAATAAACGGAATAAGCGGATCTCATTTTCGGACCTGATCTCCCAGATTTCGTACTGCAGTATTTCGTGGGGTATTAAATTCCAGGTGAAGGCTTTGATCTTGGCCTGCACTTGCCGTGCAATATTTTTAGGGCCACAAATGACCACTTTTTTTTCCGTCCTGAGCTGGTGCCGAAGGATCCAATCGAAATTGGTAAAATGATCCAGATGGGTATGACTGATGAAAATAGCTGCAATTTTTTGGCATTCACTTCCGGTAAGGCCACTGGCATCACCACATTCACAGAGATAGAAATCGTGGTGATTGTCCACTTTGATCAGAATGGAGATATCTTCGTCTAACGTACTTTTAATCTCAGGAAGAAACATAAATTGCTTTATTTTCTAATCGTATTCCCGTAATTCCACTGTCAATAGATTCAAAACTAGATTTTTTTACAAGATAATCCCTATATTTCCTAATTACAATACCGCTGAAGTATTACTTACTACCCAATATCCATCCACTTACGCTCAACAAAATGAAAATCAAACTACTACTTTTCTTTGTGCTCGTCACTTTTGGTCATTTTCTAATGAATGCCCAATCCTTTGGCCCGAATAAAAGCAAGTTTCGTTACATTATCCAACGATCAACGGCGGCTGTAGTGATCGACGGAGCATTGGACGAACCCGTCTGGCAATCCGTTCAGGTAGCCACCAACTTATTCCGTATCCTACCCATTGATACCGGGCAAGCTCGTGCACAGACAGAAATAAGAATGACCTACGACGATACTCACTTGTATTTGGGTATCCTATGCCATGATCCCTGGCCCGGGAAAAGACCGGCGGAATCACTGCGCCGTGATTTCAGTTTTGGGAAAAACGACAATTTCATCGTTTTCATGGATACCTACAACGATAGGACCAATGGTTTTGCTTTTGGCCTTTCGGCAGCCGGTGCACAATGGGATGGCCAGCAGGCAAATGGAGGTTTTGTTTCATTAGAATGGGAAGGCAAATGGCGTTCCGCGGTAAAAAACTATGAAGACCGCTGGGTAGCGGAAATGGCTATTCCGTTTC
>CAZHNG010000205.1:0-12469 GCA_964533785.1 uncultured Saprospiraceae bacterium
GTCAATTAGTTAGAATTTTTAGTCTAACTTCTAGCGTCTAGCGTCAAAAGTCTAGAACTATAAATTCATAGCAAAAATAAGATCAAAAGGAGTAGGGTTCTACGACAAAAAGCGGAACTCCACCTAAAGGGATGGCATAGTGAATTTCCATGCTTTCTTGGGTTAAATATTTGATAGACAGGGTTTTATTGGTTAGTCTTGTTTTGGCGCAGCAATTTCTCATGTGGAGTGTGCAGGTATAGCCACTAAAACACCAAAGCACAAAATTCCTCGAAATTTAGTGTGGGTTTAGTGCTTTTGAGTCTATAGCTATCGGTTTAGTGGCGGAGAAGAGCGTCTTGCTTATAATCACAAAAGAAATCGCTGGTTTTGGCGGCTACATTATAACAAGGCTTTACAAGCAAGATAAATATCTTTCCATTCCTTGCGTTCTTTCACGACGGTTTCAAGGTATTCCTGCCAGACAATTTTATCTTGTACAGGATCTTTGATCACGGCTCCTTGTAAACCGGCTGCCACATCGGTAGCTTTCAATTGGCCATCCCCGAAATGACTGGCCAGAATGAGTCCGTTGCTGATTACGGAAATGGCTTCGGCGGGACTGAGCGTGCTGCTTGGCGATTTTAGTTTTTGGCGTTTGTCTTCCGTTAAGCCACTGCGCAATTCCCGAAAGATCGTAATAAGTCTGCGGATCTCTTTTTCAGAAGTATCTACGGAAGGCAACTCCAGGTCCTTTCCAATTTTGGAGATTCTATCTTGCACTATTTTTATCTCTTCGTCTATAGAGTTAGGAATAGGCAACATCACTACGTTGAATCTTCTTTGTAACGCACTGGAGATCTCATTAATACCTTTGTCTCTATTATTGGCGGTGGCTATAACATTGAATCCGGCTACCGCTTGAATTTCAGAATTGAGTTCCGGAATGGGTAAGGTTTTTTCGGATAATATGGTGATCAATGCATCTTGTACTTCGGCGGGCATTCTGGTCAATTCTTCGATACGAACAATTTGTCCTGCCTGCATACCTTTCATCACCGGGCTGGGGATCAGGGCCTTTTCAGAAGGGCCCTCAGCGATGAGCCGGGCGTAATTCCAGCCGTACCGCAAAGCGTCTTCAGCAGCACCGGCCGTACCTTGTACCAATAAAGTAGACTTTCCGCTGATAGCTGCGGATAGGTGCTCTGATACCCAGGTTTTGGCAGTACCTGGGATTCCTACCAGCAACAGGGCGCGATCAGAAACCAAAGTAGCAACGGCAATTTCAATCAAACGCCGGTTCCCATAGTACTTGGGCTCAATTACGGTGCCGTCTTCTAGCTCACCTCCCATAATATAGGTGACTACTGCCCATGGCGACAACTTCCAGTTTCTGGGGCGTTGACGGTTATCTGCCTGTTCCAGAGCCTTCAGTTCATGGACATAAAAATCTTCCGCGTGCGGCCTCAATATATTTTCAGTTGCCATTTATTTCTTTTTATCATTGCTAAATTCTTAAGAAAAACGCCGTTAAGTGCTCTATATTTGTACTCTGCTTTTATTTTTGGACTTTTGACATAACGTTCTAAGTGTTTGATAATCAATTGAAAAGGCACTTCGGGGTAATCGTTTTACTTGCATTTATCTACTGATTCTCAGATTGTTACTGTTGATCTATCTAGCACCAAAAGTCTAATTTTATTTACCTCGCTGTTTTTTCTAAAATGGATTGGCGCATTTCCTTTCTGAATAACAAAGTACTTATAAACGTTTCAACATCCTTTTGCCATAATGCCCATAAGCGGGTGTGGGTAGGCCATCCCTTCTGTAAAACGCCGAATAGATCCGGATTAACCTGGTAAGCAGCGTGCCGGAGAATTTCCTGGTAATGCTCTCCCGTCCACGATAAACTATGATGTTCAGAAAGCCAATTTTGAATGCGGCGGATCACCTCCCGGGCTAATTTATCCTCCCAATTGGAGGTATGAGTCTGCAGCAAATGAATGATCAATTGATAATCCGACGGCAGATTGGGATGAAAATTGAAATAATACAGAACTATTTTGTTAAATAAATGAGGCGGCCAACTGCTGATCAATCTCTTGCAGACTTTATTGTTCCAATAACTGTTTTCTTTAGCCCTTAACCATAGCCTGGCAAAAGCCTCCATCCAATTAATGTCCTGATGTAAATAGGTCGCCTCGGCCATGGCGAAATGTAATAAATTAAACCAATCGCTTTTAAAAATATGTTCCAGTAAACGGTCGGGCTCTAAATGAAATACCTTTTCCCAATGCTGAGGTGGAATGACTGCAATAATACCATAGAATTGACTTGATCTTGCACCGAGTTGCAGCGTGTTATTATGGTTGCCTACTAACGGACTTAGACGGTCAGGATATTTTTCAGGCAGTTTTATCTTTACTTCACCATCGCGGGTTAGGTTGAGATGATCTGCTGCAAAAGCAGTCAACTGTTTTGAAAATGATGTTCCTTTAAGCTGTACCAATAAGGAGGCTGCAGCGGTTTGCACATCATGGGATTCACTCTTTATCCCTTCTTCTAAAAACGCCTCATCGTTCATTGAAAGATTGATTTTCAATGACTCGATAAAGGAAACTTTCAACCAATCAGGCTCTTGGTCCCAGGTTTGCCGGAGCAAGGCAATGGCTTTTTCAGGATCTTTTGTGCGCAACTTTTTCAGCCATTTTTTCCGTGCGTCGACAGTTCCCGACTCCCAATCTGTTAGGTCTATCGCAGCTTCCAGGGTTTTCCATGTGGGATGTATTTGTTGCAGCCACAATCCGGTAGCCGTCAGTGCTGGTCTTATCTTGGGCCAAAGGGAGGGATCGATTAAACAATGATCAAATAATACTGGTAAACTTTCAGGAGGAAAGCTCTTTTTGTTACGGACTACCAGGTCTATGAATTCTTCAAGTGCGTTGGCAAAACTTCCATCCAGAATGAGATTGAGATGATGGACTGATTTTGGGTGTAGAGGAGCCTGTTCGTCAGGCGGGGGTGGAACCATAGCGTTGTTTTGGGCAAAACCTATTTTCCCTTTTGCCTTGACGAGTTGATTCAGTTTCACCAGCGTTGCAAGAACTTCTTCTTCTTTATTAGTTTTCGTATCGGAAAGGGCGTAATTTTTCCGTTCCGTTCCCAGAATCATAAGCTCTTCCAATTCTTTCCACTGCTGCTCTAAATTATCGTATGATTTATGTGTTTCCTGCAATTTTATCCTGCTTATTCCAGGTGCCGGCCAACCAATCCGATCCGCCTCCAGTTAATCCCTTTGGAAATAGTACCTTCTCTTAAAGCAAACCAAATGAACAGAGGACGACCGACAATGTGATCCATGGGAACAAAACCCCATACCCTTGCGTCTTCGGAGTTGTGGCGGTTGTCTCCCATCATCCAGTAATAATCCATTTTGAAGGTATATTCATCCGTTTCCTGGCCATTGATGAATATCTTACCATTTTTGATTTCAAAATCATTCTCTTCGTAAACATTAATGATGCGTTCGTAGAGGGCAATATTTTCCGGCGATATTTTCACAGTGGCCCCGGCTTTCGGTATGTAGACCGGGCCAAAATTATCGACTGTCCAGTTTGGAAAGTGCTCCGGATCGTGCGGGAATAGTCGCAGCGGGTTAAGCTCATGATTTCTGACCGAAAGCAGGCTGTCCGTTCTTAAGCTGTTGGCTTGATCATCCGTTAGGGACAGGTATAGCCTGCCCTCGGAAATCTGATAGCGAAAATTGGCATTGTCGATGCCATATTTATTGAAAAGGATTTGAGGGCTGTAGCCGTTAGGAAGCGTCACCAGGTATTCCATCGTAGGTTCCGCCACGATATTAGGGTCAAGTGATCTGAGGTTTTCGGCCTGGCCTTCATTCATAATAAGCAAGCGGGAACCGGTAGTTGGGTCGGTTGTTAGCCGGTCTTCTTCAGAGACCCCCCATTCGGTGAAACGTTCTTCATTGAGACCGTTCTCCGCTTTAACGTGGTAGATATATTGTATGTTCTTGGGGTTTTCAACAGCTTCGCCATTGATGTATAACTGCCGGTTGATGATTTGGATCGAATCACCGGGTAAACCCACACATCTTTTGATGTAGTGATCTCTTTTATCTACCGGGCGAGTGATCAGTTTCTTCCTTCCACTTCTGATCATTCGGGCATGATTAGCAGGAACGGAATTATAGCGGTAATCCTGGACGCTCCAGGTGCGGGTTGGGAAGACGTACACACTATCCCCGGCAGGAAAATTAAAGACCACGGGGGAATTGTGCTTTATTTCTCTAATAGCCGGCAAGCGGTATTGCTTTAATTCAGGACGTTCAAAATACGATTCCCCTCCTACTACGGGAACTCTATTGTGCAAAAGAGGTACCATGGCAATCGTTTTGGGCGTTCTGATGCCGTAACTTGCTTTACTAACAAAGAGAAAGTCGCCCACCATGAGAGAACCTTCCATCGAAGAGGTAGGGATCATATAAGCTTCAATGAGAAACATACGAATGAACGCAGCGGCAAAAACGGCAAAGACAATTGCTTCTACCCATTCGCGCTGGGGGGATTTCCGGTAAGGATTATTCTCTTCGAGCTTTTTAAGGAGCTTGGTCTTATTTTTCTCTTTCGCTTCTTCTATCTTCGCTTTGTAGGCAGCTTCCTGCTCCCGGGTAGGACCGCCGTAAATTTCTTTTTCACTGAAACCTAAATAAAGGAAATAAATAGGAGTAAATACTATTGCCAGGGCACTTTGCCATAACCTATACTTTTGAAAAGAGCGAACCATATCTACGGCCATTCCTGCGTAAATAAAGATATTGACGATCGGGATAAGAAGGAGAGCTGCCCACCACGGTTTTCTACCGATCAATTTACACCAGACCACAAAGTTTAGTCCGGGGATAAGTCCTTTCCAACCTGCTTCTCCTGCCTTTCTGAAAAGAAAGAACAACGATACGCTCAGTACGCAATAGTAAATAATCAAAAACAGCGTCATGATCGCTTGATTTTAAATATAACAAAATATTGAACCCCAAAGATAATGGAAAAAGGGAAGGCGATAATAGTTTACTAGACAAACAATGTTTTTTTCCATACCAGAAAAAAAGAAAGGGTACCATATTGATACCCTTTGTCGTAATAAATCATGAGATTATAATTCCAGCCAATTGGTCGTCTGGCTGTTTTTTTGAAGATAACTGAGGATTAATTTGTTAGTAGTAAGTAATTTGTTTTCTAACCAACGTTAGTTGACTTTATTCTTATTGACAAATCAAATTTTTGATGTTGTAAAGATGTTGCATTCTTCGTAGATGGTAAAGTACAATAAGGGTGTATTCTGGGGTATTATTTAGTATGTTTGTTGTATAAATAATTGAAAAACATAGTTTTAAGATAATAGAGCTTTATTTTTCTGTAACTCTGAGCCCGGCTTTTCGTAAATACTATCACTTGTAGAACCATTTTTTTCCTTTGGAAAAAGTCCAATAAGCAAAACAGAGATGGCAAAGAGTAAAATCGTACAATACGTTGAGGCTTTAAACCCAAAACAAAAAGAGCGTTTTAGGCAGTTCGTGAATTCGCCGTATTTTAATCAACACAAGAAGACGCAGCAGTTATTGGATGTGCTTATCAAGCAACTTAACCGGAAGAAACCGAACATTTCTAAGGAATTTCTTTTCAAGCAGCTGTATCCGCAGGAAAAATTCGATGAACAGAAACTGTTTAACGTCATGTCGTATTTGAAAAAGATGTATCAGAAATTTCTGGCATACGAATATGTGGAAAGCCATGAAACCAAGACGGAATTGCTAACCCTGGAGGCAGCATTCAAACATAACAGGGGAGCCTCTCTACTGAAGAACAGAGCCCGGTATTTAGAGAAAAAAATCAATGATGACCCTCAAAAAGATTATCAGTATTATTTCACCAATTACCGGATCAATTACCTGTTGGGGTTTCACGAAGATGAGTACAGCGGCAAAGACAAACAGGTGGCCCTGCAAAAAATGCTGACCAACTTCGATCTGTACTATATGTCGGAAAAGTTAAAGATGTGTTGCTTGTTGTACGGCAACAAGATCACCTCAAACAGAGATTATGAATTTTACTTTTTGGAAGAATTGTTAGCGTATATTCGTGGAAATTGGGATAAACTTAAAGAGAATATTGTCATTAAGCTGTATTATCATATCTTGATGTCTCAAATGGAAGAAGATGTCGAACATTACAAGAAATTGAAGGAAATACTTGAGCATGAATTTCAGTATTTGAACAAAGAAGACCAAAAAAACCTCTACGATGCGGCTCAAAATTATTGCACCACCCGTTTCAATAAAGGAGAGTATCATTACATCAATGATCTGTTTGAATTATGTCAATTAGGCGTAAAAACTAAAATGCTTTTGGCAGACGGTTATATTTCTGAATGGGATTACAAAAACACGACTACCATCGGTGGCGTCTTGCAAAAATTCGATTGGACAGAACAATTCCTTGAAGATTTTAAGCAATATTTACCTGCCCATAAACGTGAAAATGCCTACAATTACAACCGGGCAAATTTGTTTTTTCACCAAAAAAAATACGATAAGGTGCAAAGAGCCTTACTTAACGTGCAATTCACCGACGTCAAATACCATATAAATTCTACAATATTATTATTAAGAACTTATTATAAAACGGGGGACACCGAAGCGCTGCTTTCTTCCATCGAAACTTTTCGTATTTTCATAATGCGGAATAAAGAGATAACGACCAATCAAAAGCGAGGGCATACTAATTTTTTGCGGTTTAAGAAAAAGCTGGCTTTGTTAAAGCATAATCATGATTTTTACGCTACTGCTGAATACGAGAAAAAATTGGCCAAACTAAAAACAGACATTGAAAAAGCCGACCCGGTGATGAATAAATACTGGTTATTGGAAGAATGTAAATCGAAATAGTAGTCCTTTGGGTCAGTAATAATTACATCCGGTTTTTTCTACGGACCATAATGCAAGCACAAAGATTCAACCAATGAAATATTTTACGCTATTAATTTTTACGCTATTATCAGGAAATATTTTTGCTCAATATTTTGAAGAATCTCCCAAAAGGGAATTTAGAGGTGTTTGGGTGGCAACCGTTGCCAATATTGATTATCCGAAAAGGCCGACCCCGAATAGGATCGCCCATCAGGAACAATGGAAAAACCTTTTGGATAAAATGAAATCTGTGGGCATCAATACCGTGATCGCCCAGATCCGTCCGGCGGGCGATGCTTTTTATCCTTCCGATTTAGCTCCCTGGTCGGCTTTCTTAACGGGCAAACAAGGTAAAGCTCCCCAGCCTAAATATGACCCCTTAAAGTTTATGGTAGCAGAAGCTCACAAACGGAGCATGGAATTTCACGCCTGGTTCAACCCTTACCGTGCTACTACGAATCTGGATACCCTGAATCTTTCTCCGGATCATGCTTTCTACAAGCGACGCCAATGGATGGTGAAATACGGTAACCGATATTATTTTAATCCTGCTTCAGAAGATGTAAAGCAATACCTTATCCAAGTAGTTGCGGAAGTGGTCACTAAATATGATATTGACGCCGTCCATTTTGACGATTACTTTTATCCTTATCCCGTTATGGGGGAAGTTTTTCCCGATTCAACCGACTTCCTGGAAAACCGGGGCCGGTTTTCCAGTATTGAAAATTGGAGACGCAATAACGTAGACGACTTTGTCCAAAAAGTTTCTTCTTCTATTAAATCTATAAAACCTCATGTTAAATTGGGAATAAGCCCGTTCGGCGTTTGGAGTAATCAAAGCGATAAAAACCGGATGGGGTCCAATACTCGTGCCAGTATTACCTCCTACGATAATTTGTACGCCGATATACTCAAATGGCTGCGGATGGGCTGGATCGACTACGTAATTCCCCAACTCTATTGGAACATCGGGTTTGAACCGGCTGATCATGAAACACTACTCAACTGGTGGGCAGCTAACTCTTCAGGAAAACACCTTTACATCGGGCATGGCGTTTACAAAGTAGGCGACAATCCCCAAATTGCCTGGGATGAACCATCGGAGATCCCGAATCAGATCAAGCTTAATCGTCGAAACATCAATGCCCTGGGTGGGGCCTATTTCAGCGCCTTTTCTTTAATCCGAAATCGCTTGGGAGTGAGAGACTCCATTCGCCATTACTACCGGAAACCGGCTTTAATTCCCGAAATGGAAGAAATGACCGGTCGTGTTCCAGCTCCGCCCAGGCTGAAAAAAATCAGGAAGAAAAAAGGTAATCCTAAATTGGTTTGGAAAGCAGGTAAAAAAGATATCCAGAGTAAAAATTTACCCTTTTATTACGTCGTCTACCGGTTTAAGGATGATAAAGCCGGCTCTATTGACGGGGAATATGAGAATCCTATTTTGACCATTACTGCTTTTGGTAACAAAAAGCGAAAAGTGAAATTCGTAGACCATTCGGCTGATCCGGAAGAGTTTTACACTTATGTCGTAACAGCGCTGAATCGTCAACACAATGAAAGTCAAGCGAGTGAATCCAGGGTGATCTATAAGTCTGAATCGGGTTTGAGCCGAGTTAAGTAGGGGCTCTTTAAGGAGACCCTAAATAGATTTAACCGCCTTATCCTTTAGTGAAAGTGAAAATTAAGAACAAAACTACAAGACATCAAAATTTTTTAGTGGTTACAACCTGAATTTGAAATGGACGTAATTTGACTGAGGAATAATCAGAAAAATAAGAGTTTTGTTCAAAAAAATTAAATGATGAAGCGTTAGTTAAATTGAGAAGCTGTAATGACATTTCTATACGCTTATTCTTGATTTCGCGTTTCATTTCTAACCTTAGTAAGTGATTCCATTGATTTACATCCTGAGTGATTATGAGGTAAGGTTCATAGCTTATCCTAACAGCCCCTAAAGTTTTGTTTTTTAAGAAATAAACAATCTTCATGGTAAGTTGATCGGAGCTAATGGGGAACAAATTACTAGATTGTTTAAGTATAGATGAACTCAAACTAACAACACTATTTTTAAAAACATGAGATAACTTTATCTTGGAAAATAAGGAGGTATAATTGACTCTTGATGATTCCTGGTTAATCTGTAAAGGTCTGTTATTATAGGAAAAATCAATAGCTGTACTAAAGTCCATTCTGTTCGTTAATTGTCCGGATAATACACCATCAATCATAGCTCGGTGTCTAATATTTTCCTTAAAACCTAAGTTGCTTGTAGTACCTTGATTAAAAAAGCTTTCATTTTCAATTAAATCATATTTACTTCTATGATACCTGGCACCTAACCTGTAGTAGATTCCCTTTAATACGTTATTTCTATCAATGTAAAATGAAAGGCTATGTCTTTTGTATCTGTTAATTTGTTGGCTCAGTCTCGATAAACTACGGTTAGCTCTCAAAATATACCCTTCATAAAAATAATTATCAAAGTCATCGTAATTATGGCTGTAAGTATAGTTTATATTTAACCCATACTCTTTATTTGTTAGTCGTTGATATTCTAATTCAACATCAAAGAGGAGAAAATTATCCTTCCTTCTTTTCATTCCAATTTCATCATTTAAATCGAAATGATACCATTGGACAGGAATACTAAGGTTCCACGAAGCATTTTTAGACTCAATTCTATGTGATTGATTTAGATAGGGGCCCCATTCTTTCAAAGTATAGTCATTACCGAAAATATTGGCCGTTGTTGATAAGGGTTCTGACGGATTAGATTTTAGAAGATTGGACCGGAGGCCTTGCGATGAGTATTGAACGCCTGTGGTGATATTTCGGGTATAAACTCCTTTCTTAGAGAAAAAACTGGAGTAGGTATTGGCGTCCAATTCTTGAATATCTAATACTTGCAAAAGGTCTTCATGAATCCTGAGAAGGGCTTCGGGCACAATCAAATCAGTATTCTCCACTTCTAAACTATCGCTATTCATGTTGAAGTTTATATCAGTATATATAGTTTGAGCCTTATTACCTTTTCTAAATGTGAATTCCAGGTTACTATAAGCTGATATAGACCTGTTTAACAGTTGTTCTGGGCTAGGCTGTTGGTTGAATAGATGAGCTCCATTAACATTCAACCATTCTGCATGAACTTTATTGTTAGCCCTGATAAATAGGAAATCACTATTTAGTTCAAAGATGAAAGTGTTCTCAAGGTTTGATGGATGCGCCGTAGTTTGAAAATCGGTAATCTGCCTAATACTATCTTCAGAAAACCTAAAAGTCAATATTTCATTTCCAACTGTTTTAAGGCGATCTTTTGTATATCTAAAATGCCATTTTATTTGACTAGTTGAAGAGATTTTTCTAAGAATATCAAACCCCGCTATTCGTTCATTATTATTGATATATACATCTTGATCAAGGGAAAGTGGAGGAAATACCCGGTTAACTGAAACCAATCGTTTGCTTATCCTAGCATGCGACTCGTAGAGGTTTTCGTATTGATTTTTTTGGTTGCGTCCAAGGTCGTTAGAAGAAACATGGGTATGAAATTGAAATTTCTTCTTAAAGCCAAAAATGTCAGTTCCAATTAGATGATTCAATGGTGCTACCGCTAGTCCTGCCTCTACTGAACCAGTGATAGCAATATTCGACTTTAGTTTTAAATTGATAGCTGCTTCATTGGGCCTTACCAAATCCTTTAAAACTTTTTTTGACTGGTGATGCTCAATAATTTCAATATCTAGTACCGTATTCTTATTTAAATTTCTAGTCGCAATCTTATATTTACCTTCAAGTAGATCGAGACCTTCTATGTAAAATCTGGAAATAGCTTGTCCTCGGTAGAAAATCCTACCATTATCTTCTATTGCTATACCTGGTAATCTTCTCAGAACGTCCTCGATGTTTTCGTCAGCATCCCTAGCATAACGTTGCATATCGAAAACAAGCGTATCTCCTTTTCTTATTATAGGCTCCGTTTTAACAATAACTTCAGGCAGCACTTCATTTCTTGGGCTGAGCACAAGGCTTTTTATTTTATTATTTGTAGTGATCAATACCTCTTTAGTGTTAAACGAAATATGGGAGACTACCAAAAAGATTGTATCTAAATCTGTGTTAAGCTTTAATTCAAATTCACCTGAGCCATCTGAGAAGGTAAATGCTAAAATATTTCTAGTTCCGGGCTGCTCTGCAGTGATATTTGCTTCACTAATAAATTTACCTTGATCATCCACCACCTTGCCACTGACAATAGTTTGTCCCAACAATGAAAAATTGCCAATTGTTAAGGCTAATAAATAAAGGAAAGAATACTTTACTAGAATATTACACTTATGAATCACTAACTACATTTGTTCAAGTAATAAATCGAATCGCCCTTTTCGTTTTTCGATTAGATTGAGTTTTACTTCTTCAACATCTCCCATTACTCCGGGCAATACATCCGGGTTAGTCAACTCCTTGTACATTATTCTTATATATTCCCGTCTAGATAGTTCTACATAGCTTCTATGGAATAATTCTGATTCCGGCTCCCAGAATCTCGCCGATTTATCAAGATCCATATTTGTTAATTCAAATTTATACCATCCTCGACTATCGCTGATTTGGATGATCAGTCCCGGAAGTCCGCTAAAGACATATGGACCATCACTAATTGGAATATCAGGGGCAAACCAAGCAATATAAGTCCTTCCACCATACTGCGTAACCGCCTTCCGACACTCAATAGCCTTAATCGCCTTCTTTTCGTTAGTAATTGTCCAATCTAACTGAATGTACTCCTTCATAAAATGTTTGGGATAAGTATCGAATATGATGTTTGTGCATATTTTTGATTGATGATTTCGAATAATGTAGTAGTTAGATTTTTTAATCCGATGATTTGATCTTACATGCTCTTTATAAAGTTTTACATATCGCTGTACATTTTCATTTGTTACTTGACCGGTTACAGAAGGATCCGGATGTTTAGCATGAAAGTTTACATTAATAGAGTCATTATAGTATTGAGCATAAGACAGGAAGCGAGAATCATCTTCTGCTCTGTACAGTACATATTTTTCAGGAACAGACATGGAATGTTCTACAGTATCAACTATATATTCAAAATCATAATGTATAAAGTATTCGCAGTTCTGTGTTTGAATGCTTCCAAAAATACAGCTATAGAGAATTGTTAATAGTATATATCTCATGCTTTTTGATTTTAGATTAAGAGGCTTGCCTTTCAAATTAAATTTTCTGAATAAAACCTTAAAGCTTTTTAAGATTTAAGCGAAAGGTGCTATTCATAATTTTTATAATTGCACTTTATTACTTTCTTAAATACAAGTGGAATAATATATATTAACAAATAATACTTTAGTATGTTCGTAATATTGATGTGGAATTAAAATGTCGCATAATTTTTATGAAAATTATGCGACATTTTAATTCAGATAGTAGGGGTGCAGCCCAAATCTGATGTAAAGTAACGACGAGGAAAGAAAGGCGGTTACT
>CAZHNG010000206.1:0-12423 GCA_964533785.1 uncultured Saprospiraceae bacterium
TTCTAGACTATGCTAAAGACGCTTGTGCCGGTATATCATCAGACTAAACAGCCTACCCTATAACTTCATAACCCTATAACTTCATAACCCTATAACTTCATAACCCTATAACTTCATAACCTTATAACTTCATAACCTTATAACTTCATAACCTTATTATAACTTCATAACCTTATTATAACTTCATAACCCTATAACTTCATAACCCTATAACAATACAATTAAATGCTATAATAGCCGAAAATAAACAACAGGCTGCTTTATGGTATCTAATATCTGGCTTCTGGTATCTGGCATCTAATATCTTTAAAAAATATTTTTGATTTTTGAAACGAAGCGCTATCTTTGCAGCCCGTAATTTTTATGTAATTAATACCATAACAATGTTCGCAATAGTAACGATAGTTGGTCAGCAGTTCAAAGTTGAGGAGGGGCAGGAGCTCTTCGTCCACCAGCTAAAGGCTGAAGAAGGCGACAATATCACATTCGAAGACGTCCACTTAATTGATAATGACGGTTCGGTGCGTATTGGCAAGCCAGTATTGGATGACGCTTCCGTGCGTGTCACTGTATTAGGGCATCAGAAAGGCGATAAAGTGATCGTCTTCAAGAAAAAAAGGCGCAAAGGCTATCGCCGGAAAAACGGTCATAGACAAAGATTTACAAAAATTAAAGTAGATAACATCGCCGGTTAATTCATTTGGTTTACCATTAAATTTTTAAGAAATGGCACATAAGAAAGGAGTTGGTAGTACAGATAACGGTAGGGATAGTAAGAGTAAAAGATTAGGCGTAAAAATATTCGGTAATCAATTTGCCAAGGCTGGAAATATTATCGTTCGTCAAAGAGGAACAAAGTTTCACCCCGGGCAAAACGTATACATGGGTAAAGACTTTACCCTGCATGCCCAAATTGACGGAACGGTGGTGTTCAGGAAAAAGCGTTTGAACAGGACCTATGTAAACGTAGTTCCAGACGGTCAGGAAATGGAGGTTGCTACTGCTGCTCCCCCCAAGGCGGCAACCAAAAATGTTGTTACTGCTCCTGAACCAAAAGTGGAGGAAAAAGTGGAAGTGGTGGAAAGAACAATTGAAGAACCCGGCAACGGCAGTGAAATAGAAACTACCGAAGCAGCCGTTGGAAAAGATAAAACACCGGAAACACCTACTGTAGAGGACAAAAGTGAAATTGTTGAAACAGATGTTGCCGGTCCTGCTGATAAAGAAGAAAAGCCCGCCAAGTCTGAAAAGATCACGCTCCCTTCCGGGAAAAAGATCGTCAAAGACGATTTGAAAATTGTGGAAGGAATTGGTCCAAAAATCGAAGGTTTGCTTAATGACGACGAAATCCATACCTGGCAAGACCTAGCAGACGCAACGGTCGAACGCATTCAAAAAATCCTTGATGATGCGGGTCCAAGATATCGAATCCACGATCCCAATACCTGGGCAAATCAAGCAAAATTAGCCACCGAAGAAAAATGGGAAGAGCTGGAAGATTATCAAGACCGCCTCAAAGGTGGTAAAGAAGTTGAATAGTATTCACTAGCTTCTTTTTTATGCTCTCCAAAACAACAGGATTCTTAATTGTAGTAATGCTGTATTGGAAAATTTACGTAAACTACTTGCGTGCCATTGATTATCTACGGTTCTGAATCCTTACCACACTGAATAGTTTTAGTTTTCATAGCTTTATATTACCCTCGTCCCCTCAGGATGGGGGATTTTCCTTTAGGTTAATATGAATGATATTTCACCACTACTGAATTGCTTTCTCTAAAAGTTATTCACACTGGACTAAATCATACCGTTCTAATTATTAGGCATATATAGATAAATTTTTATCAATTGTGGAAAATTTCAAACACTCTGTTTGGAAAGAACGCAAATTTTAACCTAAATTAAAATTATATTCAAAAAACTTTTCGTTCTTTTTGTTTGTAATAATTATGTTACCATAAATTTGTGTTGAAACATGCCTGATTTTGTTCATTTGCATTGCCATACCCAGTTTTCTTTATTAGATGGTGCTTCGGATATCGGAGCGATGATGGATAAAGCCGTTGCGGACGGCCAGAAAGGTGTGGCCTTAACGGATCATGGTAATATGTTTGGTGCCTTCAAGTTTGTATCCGAAGCCAAAAGGCGAGAATTAAAGGCGATCATTGGATGTGAGTTCTATCTGGTAGAAGACCGGTATCGAAAAGAATTTTCCAGAGCAAAAGGGGAGAAAGATGTACGGTACCACCAATTACTACTGGCCAAAAATACGAAAGGCTACGAAAACCTCTCCAAACTTTGTTCGCTGGGCTTCATTGACGGGCTTTACGGGAAATTTCCGAGGATAGACAAACGCTTAATCGAAAAATATCACGAAGGTCTGGTAGCAACGAGTTGTTGTATTGGTGCGGAAATTCCGCAGGCTATCCTTCACGGAAAATTGGAGGAAGCAGAAAAAAGCCTGCGGTGGTGGTTGGATTTGTTCGGGGAAGATTATTACATAGAGTTACAGCGTCACCGGGGGTTAGAGAATATTGATGGTCTTGGTGTAAGCCAGGAGGATGTTAACCAGCAATTGTTGGCGTACGCTAAGAAATACGACGTAAAGGTAATTGCTACAAACGATTCCCATTACATAGAGGAAGAAGACTGGCAATCCCACGATATGTTACTATGTATTAATACGGGTAATCTCATCGAAGAAGAAGAGCGGTTTAAATTTCCGAGTTCCGATTTTTATTTCAAAACAAAAACTGAAATGGGAACACTTTTTCAGGATGTTCCCGAATCGCTGGACAACACTTTGGAGATCTTCGATAAGATCGACGACCTGGAGCTGGCGCGGGATGTGTTGTTGCCCGCTTTTCCTATTCCGGAAGGTTTCAAAAGCCAATCGGACTATCTACGCCATCTCACTTATGAAGGTGCAAAGAAACGATATAATACGATTACACCGCAAATCAAAGAACGGCTTGATTTTGAATTGCAGGTTATCGAGAACTCGGGTTATCCGGGATATTTTCTCATTGTTCAGGACTTTACCAATACGGCGAGGCAACTCGGGGTTTCGGTAGGTCCCGGAAGAGGTTCTGCCGCTGGGTCTGCCGTTGCTTATTGTATTGGCATTACCAATGTAGATCCCATAAAGTACGACTTACTTTTCGAGCGGTTTCTTAACCCGGAACGTATTTCCATGCCCGATATTGATATTGATTTTGACGATGTCGGTCGGCAGAAGGTGATTGATTACGTCATTGATAAATACGGGCAAAATCAGGTTGCCCAGATTGTGACCTATGGTACCATGGCCGCCAAGATGTCGCTGCGCGATGTCGGCAGGGTAATGAACATACCGCTTCCGGAAGTAGACCGGGTGGCTAAAACATTTCCGGCACACCTAAAGGCAACACTTAACAAGGTATTATCGGAAGGTGATGTAGATGCCAAACTCAAAGGGGCATTAAATTCAGAGGAATTGGAAAAAGCTTATACCTTCAGAAAGTTAGCAGAAGGAGAAGATGAAGTGGGACAGATGATCCGTACGGCCAAAAAGTTAGAAGGGTCAGTCAGAAATACAGGGATTCACGCTTGCGGTGTTGTTATTACACCGGATGAGATTACCAAATACGTACCGGTGAAATTGGATAAAAAATCCAATATGCTGGTTTCCCAGTTTGACAATAGCGTAGCGGAGGATGCCGGTCTGCTGAAAATGGACTTCTTGGGCCTCAAAACCCTTACCATTATCAAGGACGCCGTATGGATGGTCAAGGAAACCACCGGCATTGACCTGGATCCCGAACAAGTTCCCTTGGACGATAAAAAGACTTACGAATTATTCCAAAGGGGAGAAACGGTGGGGGTCTTCCAGTACGAGAGTTCCGGAATGCAAAAGTACATGAAGGAACTGGTGCCTACCGAATTTGACGACCTGATCGCGATGAACGCCTTATACCGGCCCGGTCCGTTGGAATATATCCCGAACTTTATTGCCCGGAAGCACGGCAGGGAACCTATTACTTACGATTTACCCGAAATGGAGGAATACCTCCAAAATACATACGGTATAACCGTTTATCAGGAGCAAGTGATGCTTTTATCCCAAAAACTGGCCAATTTCACCAAGGGCCAGGCGGATATGCTCCGTAAAGGGATGGGTAAAAAGAAAAAGAAGATCATTGACATGCTTTACCCGAAATTCATTGAAGGGGGGCAAGCCAATAATCATCCCAAAGATAAACTGGATAAGATCTGGAAAGATTGGGAAGCCTTTGCTTCTTATGCATTTAACAAATCTCACTCCACTTGTTATGCTTTTGTCGCCTTTCAGACCGCCTATTTAAAGGCTAATTACCCGGCTCAGTTTATGGCCTCGGTGCTGACCCACAATAAGAATGATATATCCAAGGTTACCTTTTTCTTGCAGGAATGTAAGCGGATGGGGATAACCGTGCTCGGGCCCGATGTCAATGAAAGTCAGTCCGACTTTTCGGTGAACGATAAAGGGCAGATCCGGTTCGGATTGTCTGCCTTAAAAGGAGTTGGGGAAGGGCCGGTAAGTATGATCCTGGAAGAGCGGGATGAAAATGGGCCGTTTGCCAGCGTTTACGAACTGATGCGCAGGGCTAATTTGAGGGCCATCAATAAAAAAGTAATGGAAAGCATGGCACTTGGAGGATGTTTTGATTGTTTTACCGATACGCACCGGGCGCAATACTTTACACCGTCAGGCAAATACGATACTTTTATTGAACACCTGATCACTTACGGGAATGCATACCAGTCACAAAAAGCCCAAGCCGTGAATTCTCTGTTTGGTGCCGTAGAAGAAATCATGATCCAGGAGCCTAATGTTCCTGAACGCAAACCCTGGCCGTTGATCGAAAAATTAAACCGTGAAAAAGACGTTACGGGGATTTACGTGAGCGGCCATCCGCTCGATGACTATCAGGTGGAAGTATCTAATTTTATTACCTGTACACTAGATAGGCTAAATCGTAATCAGACGGGGAATAATTTGCAAATAGCAGGAATGATCAGCATGGCCAAGCATCTGATCAGTAAAAATGGTAACGGCTGGGGAATATTTGAGCTGCAAGACTATAATGACACCTTTGAGTTCAAACTTTTTGGGGAGGATTACCAAAAGTTTAAGCATATATTAGAAGAAGGTAAAGCCATATTCGTCAAAGGTGGTTTTCAGCATTCTAATTGGTATAATAACGGAGGAATGGAGTTTAAGGTAAAAGATATCAAGCTATTAGAGGGTATTGCGGAAAATCTGACGGAAAGTATAACTCTTAATTTAGCGGTTGATCGGCTTTCGGAGGATATGGTTAACGAAATTGACCATATTTGCAAGGAACACGCAGGTCCTCATTTGTTGAAAATAGAACTAATCGACCATTCTAACCGTTTAAATCTCAAAATGGTATCAAAGGAATGTAGGGTAAATGCAACTAATGGGTTCATAGGTGCGATTGAAGCCTTGGGAATTCCTTATAAATTAAATTGACACTTTTTTGTGAGGAAGTAATTTTCAAATCATTATCGAGATTATGAAGACACAATTTATCAGGAGCATAAAACTACCATTTACGTTTGGAGCGATCATATGGATCATACATAGTTTATCGATGGGACTGAATGTTGATCTGAAATTCCTTGGTGTTTACCCCCGGGAGATCTTTGGTTTAAAGGGGATTATTTTCTCTCCCCTCATTCACGGAGACTGGGGGCATTTACTATCCAATACTACTCCTTTGTTGGTTTTGAGTGCTTTAGTGCTGTTTTTCTATAAACGAGTGGCCATTCCGGCCTTTCTTTTGATCTATTTTCTCTCTGGCTTTGCAGTTTGGCTATTCGCCCGGCCTGCTTTCCACATCGGAGCTTCCGGGTTCATTTACGGTCTGGTAGCTTTTGTTTTTTGGAATGGCGTTTTTCGTAAAAATATCAAATCAATAGCGCTTGCTTTAATCGTTGTATTTTATTACGGCTCCATGATTTTTGGTGTTTTGCCGCTACAAGAAGATATTTCCTGGGAAGGGCATTTGTTTGGTGCATTAGCAGGGATTTTTGCATCATGGGCTTTTATGGATAAGATTGAAGCGGATGAAAAAAAACCGGTTTATTCCTGGGAAGTCGAACCGGAGCCTAAAAAACGAAATTTCTTCTCCCCTGATACTTTCGAAAAAACTAAAGAGGACCGCCGCCGGGAAAGACAAAATCCTTTTTTAGAAGGATTTAATGACTGGACTTCGACGCGCACTTAGTGGCTCCCTACTTAGTCGATAAACCTGGATTTAATATCTGGCGTAGGGATCATGCAGGATTCCTTTTTACCGAACCACTTGTACCTGTTTCTGGCGATATAATTATAAATAACATCCCTAAAGGACTTGGGGATGAATTTTAAGATGTAGAAAAACTGCCATCCATTTCCTAATTTCTTTCCCACTTCCAAGGCAACATCCGAATGCGTGAAAACATTTCCCTGATCAATAAATATGACTGTATTGAGGTTTTGGTTTTGAACACCAAAATCGGCTAACATTTTTTGACCAGTCTCAGACTGTAGTGCCGCAAAATGGATAGCTTTCTTTTTATCTCTCTTGATGATAAACTGCACAAAAAAGTTACATAAATTACAAACACCGTCGAACAATATAACTGACCTTTCCTCCATTATTGATAACTTCTGAATTAATGGTTATACAATTATTCAAATAAATAGTTGTAAAGCTCTTCGATCTTTCCCAGAGTATTAATTTTGAGTTGGTACCTTTCTTTAACCAGTCCCTTGGTCTGGTATTTGGAGATAAAGATCTGTTTGAACCCTAGTCGATCCGCTTCCTGTATTCGTTGTTCAATACGGGTAACCGTTCTTATTTCCCCGGACAAACCTACTTCACCCGCAAAGCAAATATCATTAGGCACCGGTATATCTTCTAGTGAAGAGATCAATGCTGCAATAATGGCCAGATCTATGGCGGGATCATCCACTTTTAATCCGCCGGCTATATTAATGAACACGTCATTTTGACCAAAAGGAAAGCCACCACGTTTTTCCAGCACAGCCAGCAACATACTTAACCTCCTCATGTCCAGTCCCGTAGCCGATCGTTGCGGCGTACCGTAAACGGCCGAACTTACGAGTGCTTGTGTTTCGATCAACATGGGACGCATACCTTCAATGGTTGCTGATATTGCACTGCCACTCAGGTCAGTGTCCTTCTGAGATAGGAGTAATTCTGAAGGATTGTTCACTTCTCTGAGGCCTTTGACGTCCATTTTGTAGATGCCAATTTCATCCGTGGCGCCAAAGCGGTTTTTCAAACTCCGGAGTAAGCGGTGGTTATAGTTGCGGTCTCCTTCAAACTGCAAAACCGTGTCAACAATATGTTCAAGAAGTTTGGGGCCGGCAATATTACCGTCTTTGGTAATGTGGCCAATAATAAAAATAGGTACTCCGGTTTCTTTCGCAAAGCGTTGGAGTTCGCCGGCACATTCCTTGATCTGGGAAATACTGCCCTGGATGGAATCGAGTTGGGCAGAATAAATGGTTTGAATAGAGTCTATTATAATTAATTGGGGATGAATATTTTTGGCGTGCAAAAGGATCTTTTCAATATTGGTTTGGGTAAGGACGTAGCAATTTTGGCTGTGTGGACTGATGCGGTCGGCGCGCATTTTTATCTGCTCTTCACTTTCTTCTCCGGTTACGTAAAGGACGCTGGCTTCGAGGTTAACCGCCGTTTGTAGTAAAAGGGTGGATTTACCGATACCCGGATGGCCTGCGATCAATACGATCGATCCCGTTACGATCCCGCCACCTAATACCCGGTTGAGTTCCTGATCCTTTGTTTTTAACCTGGCCGTATTACCGGATTTGATCTCCGGTAATAATACGGGTTGCGGCCCTTTGCTGGTGGCATATTGTGTTCGCCAAGCCTGGCGCTGATCTTTAGACTCTTTGATAATCAATTCTTCTTCCATGCTATTCCATGCACCGCAGCCATTACATTTTCCAACCCATTTAGGGGAAGTTTGACCGCACTCTTTGCAGATAAATACTTTTTTTGCTTTGGCCATCTATTCTTTAATTTATCTTAGTTAAGGTAGTTATTTTTGGCATGATTCTTGAAAAATTGTTATAAGTTTAATCCTGCAATAGGGTTTAAAATTTTGACTATTATATTTGAATGCTTTTAATAAGTTAAAGTTTTGATTTTTATTCTGTTGTGTGAAATAAATGCTTATATTTGCGGGATAAGAAAATAAAAGAAAATACACCTGTGTTTTACACAGGGAAGATACTATATGTAGATTGTTTTCATTTGGTTTTTTGGGGTTATACAGGGTACTGCTCATCTCATGATGCAGTTACCCTGTTTTTATTTTAATCTGTTCTATAATTGCTTGCCTATACAATGACCCAAATTTTGATAACCGGTGCAACCGGACAATTGGGGAGTGAGCTCCTAAAACTTCAGCACCTATTTCCCTTTGAATGTGTATTTACTACCCGGGATGAACTGAACTTATTGCAGCCGCAAACCTTTAGCCGCTTTCTTTCAACGAATAATTTCGATTATTGTATCAACACAGCTGCTTACACCCAGGTAGACCAAGCAGAAAAAGAGCAAGCATTAGCTTACCAAGTCAATACAACCGGGGTTTATGAATTAGCGAAGGCCTGTATGCTGAATAATATTAAGCTGATTCATTTATCAACGGATTATGTTTATCACAATGCCTTGAACAGACCACTTAAGGAAGAAGATCCTACGTGTCCTCAGAGCATTTATGCAAAAACAAAACTTGAAGGTGAGCAGTTGGCACTTGCTGAAAACCCACTTACTATAATTATCCGAACTTCCTGGGTTTACTCCGCTTTTGGAAAAAATTTCGTAAAGACGATGCTCCGGCTGGGCCGGGAACGGGATGCCTTAAAAGTAGTCTATGATCAGGTTGGTACGCCTACCTATGCCGGAGATCTGGCATCGGCTATTTTCCAGATCATACAGCAAACTGAGCGATCGGCTCACTGGAGAGGCTACTTCGGCACTGTCTATAATTTTAGCAATGAAGGAGTGGCAAGCTGGTACGATTTCAGCAAGGCAATCTTTGCGATCAAAGGAATTGATTGCAAGATAACCCCCATTGAAAGTAAGGATTTCCCAACAGCAGCCGTACGGCCAACCTTCAGTTTGATGAATAAAGAGAAAATCAAAAGAACCTTCCAATTACACATTCCCTATTGGCGGGACAGCCTAAAGAAATGCCTGAAAGAGTTATGATCCATTAATTTTCAAAGTCGAGTACCTTTATTTCGACCCGCTGGTTACGCCTTCTACCGTATTCTGTTCTATTGGAAAAGAGCGGTTTGCGCTTTCCGTATCCTTTGTATTGGAGGCGTCTTTTTTCAATCCCTTTTTTACTAAGATACTCAGCAACTGCTCTAGCTCTTTCGGTAGAAAGGCTATCGCAATAATTATGAGGTGGAATATCATTAGTATGTCCGCCAATTTCTACAATAACATCTTTGTTTTCTTCCAGGAATACGTAAACTTCAGTTAATATTTCATCGGAAGCCTTCTTAATCTCGGCTTTATCGGCTTCAAAGAAAAGTTTATCCATGCGAATAATTTGTCCTTTCTTGAGTTCAGATTTTTTAAATCCCGCGAGTGAAGGTTCTTTTTTAGGTTCTTCAGAGGTCGTATCGGTATTTTTTTCTTCGGGAGGGGTTGTTTCTTCAGGTTCATCTTTTACTACTTCCTCTACCGGTGGAGTATTTTCGGGAGCTTCGAATTCTTGAACCGGGGTTTCGGCGATAACTTCTTCTACCGGCGGCTCTGGCGTTTCATCGCAAGGCACCAGCTTCAGATCGGATGCATCGTCGAGTAATAGATTGCCATTGTAGGGAAATGGAGAAGGCGTTTTATAATAAGCTTCAAGGATAAGATGGGTATACTGGTCCATATTTCCGTCAGCTTCTAATTTTAAAGTATAGTCTATCCAACGGTAGTTCTTTACCAAAATCGATTCAGCCAGCAACACACTTTTATCGCAATAATTGTTACCTCCCCAAACTTTCAATTTAACCGGAGTCAAATAATTAGTTTCCTTTCCCAGATTTTGCGAACTGCGGCTGGGACTGAGATAAAATTCCGACCGGCACAAGGCTATGGTGAAGCTATAGCAGTTGCCGTTGATGAGCGGTTGCGATAATTCCTGGGCTACGGCTTCCCAGGTTTCATTATCACGCACCACCATACCTAGATAAGACATGCCATCTTTGGGGTCCTGCATTACACCAAAACTACCGGGTTGGACATCCGGTGGCGTTTCATTGATAAATCCACAATCGTACCAGCCCGCAGGAGGATGACTGTTCCTTCTGATGTCTTCAAAGGAAGAATTATTTAATGTGATTATAACCTCTTCCTCTTTTTCCCCTTGTTCTTGTGCAAAAAGAAATGAAATACCCCCCAGCATTAATACCAATAAAGCTAACAATCTCATAGTGAATATTTTTCAATGTTATTCAATGTATGTTAACGAACAATTACATTGAAATCGTCTGTTTGATTACTTAAAAGCATTCAGCCCCGTTATATCGAAACCGGTAATTAACAAATGAATATCGTGCGTACCTTCGTAAGTTAGTACGGTTTCTAAATTCATCATATGGCGCATGATCGGATATTCATTGGTTATTCCCATGCCACCGTGGATCTGACGTGCTTCTCTGGCTACACTAAGGGCCATGGAGACATTGTTGCGTTTGGCCATGGAAATTTGTGCCGGTGTTGCTTTTCCTTTATTCGCCAAGGTTCCAAGGCGCCAGGCGAGAAGCTGAGCTTTCGTGATCTCAGTGATCATTTCCGCCAGCTTTTTCTGTATCAGTTGAAACTGGCCGATGGGTTTTCCAAACTGAATGCGTTCCTTAGAATACCTTAAAGCCGCATCATAGCAATCTAAAGCCGCACCGATAGCTCCCCAGGCAATACCGTACCTGGCCTTGGATAAGCAGGATAACGGCCCTTTCAACCCCATAACTTCAGGAAGCAGATTGGCTTTCGGCACTCTGACATCTTCAAACACCAATTCGCCCGTAACCGAAGCTCGCAATGACCATTTTCCATGGATCTCGGGAGCGGTAAAACCAGGCATTCCCTTTTCTACGATAATGCCACGAACCTTGCCATTTTCATCTTTTGCCCAAACCACTGCAATATCCGCAACCGGCGAATTGGTGATCCATGTTTTAGCACCGTTTAGTATAAAAACATCACCATCATCCTTAATGTTGGTGATCATCCCTCCGGGATTGGAGCCATGGTCCGGCTCCGTCAGTCCAAAACAACCAATTAATTCGCCATTACCGAGTTTTGGGAGGTATTTGCGTTTCTGCTCCTCCGATCCATATCTGAAAATGGGGTACATAACCAGTGATCCTTGAACTGAAGCCATGGAGCGAATGCCGGAATCACCACGCTCAAGTTCTTGCATGATGATCCCGTACGCAATCTCATCCATCCCTCCTCCTCCGTATTCTACGGGTAAACTGGGACCATAAGCCCCAATCTCAGCTAACCCTTTATAGAGCTGCGTAGGGCATTTCGCCTGTTCGGCGTAAGATTCAATAATTGGGCTTACTTCTTTTTTTACCCAATCCCGTACGGCATCGCGGGCCAGAATATGATCATTTTCGAGCAGCTCATCAATTTGGTAATAATCATGATGCTGATATAGATCGGTCTTTACTTGTGTCTTTATCATTGTTATGTTTAACTAATTATTCCAACATAAATATTGACAAAACTAAAATATTTTCAACACTTTTGTGTAGATTTTGCGGTCTGAACTACTGTAATTTTAGGTGTTTACGTAAGTCTTACAAACCAATGGATCATGACAACAATTGCATTAGAAGGTATTCACATTAATGGCTACCATGGATTTTACGAAGAAGAGCAAGTGATCGGAAACGATTTCATTCTGGATGTATATATCGACGCTAATACGAATAAAGCGGCCGAAGAAGACGATCTGTTTGCAACCGTCAATTACGAAATGGTCTATCACATCTGTTTGGCCGAAATGAAAAAACCAACTAAACTGATTGAAACAGTTGCTCACCGAATCGTAAAAAGAATAAATGAACAATTCGAAAAAATTGGCGGGGTCAAAGTCCGGATAAAAAAATTAAATCCGCCGGTAGGCGGTAAAGTGAAAAGTGCTACAGTGGTGGTAACTTCCGGTATTTTCGATATTCCTGACCTCAAATCTTTAGGGTTGTTGAAAAATGCAACAAAAGATATGAAGGAATTAGAAGCCATTCTTAAAAATAAAGGTTAACCATTAGAACTAGACTTTTGACGCTAGACTCTAGAAGTTAGACTAAAAATTCTAACTAAT